>WRKD01000045.1 GCA_009778255.1 Bacillota bacterium | reverse complement strand
GTTAAATCAGATCAAAGCGCCTGGGGCTGGGGCAACAATAGTACGAGCCAGCTGGGCGACGGCACAAATATAAACAGGGCGTCGCCGGTATCAATAAGCGGCTTAAGCGGTGTGACCGGAATTTCGGCTGGGCAATATCATAGCCTGGCGGTCAAAGCGGATGGTACATGCTGGGAGTGGGGAGTAAGTGGGTATGCTTATATTAGTACACATTGATGGCAAAATACTTCTTCAAGCTTTTGGATTGCATTTTGTTGAGCCTTCGGCTAAGTCGTTATTTGACAAAATCCTTGGAACAATTCCAATAGTAAGCTATGGTCGTAAAACAAAACTGGCTGCTAAATATCTGAATAGCAGCCAGTTTTTTATGGAAAATGCGCTAAAAAATACTGTAGTTAATGCTTTTTTGGTGCCTTATTGCAGTATTACATTATCTATTAACCGCGTCTGGCCAAAATACATAGCAAGCGCCAGCAAAGCCGGTTTATCTATCTTGGTTATGGGCAGCAAATGTGTTAAATCAACCAGCTCGGCATAATCCAAGCGCCCTTCTTTTACTTTCAATAACTTTTTTTCTACAACTTCTAATAATGCCTGCGCATTCCTTTCTCCGGCATCATACAATTGCTTTGCTTCATTAAGGGAGCAATTAAGAACCGTAGCCTTTCGCCTTTCTTGCTCAGTAAGATAGATATTGCGCGACGACATAGCCAAACCATCGGCTTCTCGCACTATGGGTAGGCAAATCATCTCTATATCCAGGTTAAGGTCAAGCGTCATACGTTTTAAAATAATGAATTGCTGCGCGTCTTTTTGCCCAAAATAAGCGCGCTTGGGCTGCACAATATTGAATAGCTTCAGCACCACCGTACATACGCCACGAAAATGACCGGGACGGCTTTTACCACATAATTGTTCACTTAAGCCCTCTGTTTCTACATATGTGGCATAGCCGGCGCCATAAATATCTTCAATCTTGGGGCAAAAGAGCAAATCTACACCGGCGCTTTTTGCTTTTATGCTATCTGCTTCTACATCGCGGGGGTAGCGTTCAAAATCTTCCTCGGGGCCAAATTGAGCGGGGTTTACAAAAATACTTGCCGCCACCATGTTATTTTGTTTCCGTGCCGCCGTAATCAGCGCTAGATGCCCAAAATGCAAATACCCCATTGTGGGAACAAAGCCAATGCTTTGCCCGCTTTGCTTTATACCTTCCACAATTTCCCGCATTTCCTTTACATCGGTGATTATCTGCACAATTAATATCCTCCAAACAAATCCTATCCTCTATCCTATATCCTCTACCCTACCATTCCTCGGGCGCACAAATCAAATCTACCTTTTCTTGGCCATTATACATAGCCAGCAATAGATCCAGCCGTCCTTTCAGCGGTATTTGTAGATTCGGGGCTAGTTCGGCTAAAGGCCTCATTACAAACAGGCGTTCAGCCAAATAACGATGAGGTATTTGTAAATCGCCCGTATATATATGCTGGCCGCCATACCAAAGTATATCTATATCCAAGGTTCGCGGCCCCCACAATACATCGCGTTCACGCCCGCTTTCTTTTTCTATCTGCTGGCATTGGCTCATCAATTCCCAAGGAAGATTAGATGTTTCCATTTCCACTACTGCATTATAAAATGTCTCCTGCTCTGTTTCACCCCATGGGTCGGTAAGATACAAGGAAGATTTTCGCAAAAAACACAGGCCTTTTTGTTCGGATAAACGCTTGACGGCAAAACTCATATTCTGCTTTCGGTCTCCCATATTGCTGCCCAAGCTTAAATAAATAATCTCAGCCATCAGTTCCACCCCTTTCTATTACTACAGCAGCGCTAAAAAACTGTCCTTCGTAGCAAGCATTGTTTTTTTCCACTTGTACACGCACATTCCGCACTTTTTTGTCTTCTAAGAGCTTTGCGGCAATATACTCGGCTAAAGTTTCTATCAAATTGAAGCTGTTTTCTTCCACTGCCTGCTTAACCAGCATATAGACGCGACCGTAATCCACGCTGTAATTTAGGTCATCGGCGGCAATGGCCAAACGGGTATCTACGCTCATTTCAATTTGCACAATAAACTGCTGTTGCTGTTGTTTTTCTTCTTCATATACGCCATGAGTAGCAAAAAAACTTAAATTTTTCAGGCATATCTTATCCATTACCATACCCCTTTAAATTTTTCAAGTTGCTATATCAGCTCCATATTCCATTATGGCCTTAATCATCCGCGCCGCCTGGCTTAAAGATTTTGGGTCATGGGTGCGAATAATATGAGCGCCGTGCGCCATGGCCCAGCAAAAAGCTGCTATATTGGCTGGTTCGCGTTCATTTAGCTCCGCTTTAGCGGCTGCGCCGATAAAGCGTTTATTAGAAAGGCCTACCAATAAAGGCCGTTTAAATAACCGCAAATCTGGCAAATGCCGGAGTAAAACAAGGTTTTCTTGCGTATCTTTGGCAAATCCGAAGCCGGGGTCGAGAATAATACGTTCGCGCTTTATACCGGCTGCTTCACAGCGGGCCAGGCTTTCATGAAAAAAATCCGCCACTTTTTCCACTATAGCAAAGCCGCCTCCCCCTTTATGCATTATAACAAAGGGTAACCTATTCTGAGCGGCCAAATGAAGCATATCTTCGCTTAGCCCGCTAGTATCATTAATTATAGCCGCTCCCGCTGCCAATGCCGCTTCCGCTACCTCGGCTTTATCTGTATCCACAGAAATAGGTGTTTGTAATTGCGGGGCCAGTTCCCGTAGTAACGGCAAGAGGCGGCTTTGTTCTTCCTCTGCGCTTAAGGGCGTATAAGCAGGCCGCGAAGAAGCGCCGCCTATATCGATAATATCTGCTCCCGCTTCAGCCATAGCCCAAATATGCTGCATAGCCGCTGGTTTTGTATTATATAAGCCGCCGTCATAAAAAGAATCTGGGGTAATATTGGCAATACCCATTATCAAAGGGCGGGAAAAATCGAGTTCCCCCTTTAGATAACGGGCATGATAAGGAATTGAAGTTATATTGCCTTCTGCCGCATTTATGGCAGCCAACAATTCTTGTGCCAGCGCAGCCAGCCCAAAAGGCTGGGCTTGTAGTTTCAGGCATATCTGCCGGTACTGAGCTGCGGTAGCAAAAAGCAAAGCTTGCTGTTCATGTTTTGCACCAAGTACGGCGTCTTGATTTAAAGCCGCCTCCCCACCCTTAGAAAGAAATTCCTGCTTCAGTATAAGCGCCGCCGCATTTGCCAAGCCGGTAACCTTAAAAACTATCCATATGCCCTTGGGGGCCATATGTTCTATGCCGGCTTCGCTTACATTAAACGATCTCATTTCCGCTTGCAAACGTGCCAATTCAGCCCCTGCTAAACTATATAAGCGCATACTACCCTCCACTATTGGGGAGTGTATCTTCCGCAGAAAACCCGGCCTTAGCCTCTGCAATTGTAGCGCTGTCAGCGGTTTTCACTACATCGATACCGGGGGTTTCAATTATTTTATCTTCTTGCTCTTCTTCAATTTTATCGTTCATCAGCTTATAGAATTCCTCTGCCTCTAAGGTTTCCTGAAGCATTAAAGCTTGTGCCACCGTATGTAATTTAGCCAAATTCCCCTGTAAAATATCTTCTGCACGCTGATAAGCCGTATCCATCATGGCACGGGCTTCTTTATCGATAGCATACGCTATAGCCTCGCTATAATTGCGCTCCTGCGAAAGGTCGCGCCCTAAAAATATTGTATCTTGTCTTTTGCCAAAAGTGAGGGAACCCAATTCTTCGCTCATACCATAACGCATGATCATTTCCCGTACATTAGAGGTGGCGCGTTCCAGATCGTTTTGAGCCCCGGTAGAAATATCTTTCAGTACCAGCGCTTCGGCTACCCTGCCCCCCAAACCGATAACCAGCTCGTCTAGCATCTGCGATTTTGTGGCGTAATGACGGTCTTCCTTAGGTAAAAGCAAGGTATAACCCCCGGTACGCCCGCGCGGAATAATAGATACTTTATGCAGAGGGTCGGAATTTGGGATAAAGTAAGAAACCACGGCATGTCCGGCTTCATGATAAGCCACCAGCTTTTTCTCTTTGTCACTGATCACGCGGGATTTTTTCTCCGGCCCGGCTATTACACGCTCCACCGCCTGCTCTACTTCCGGCTGGCCAATCTTTTTCTTATCGCGGCGCGCAGCCAGCAAAGCCGCCTCGTTCAATACATTGGCTAAA
>WRKD01000044.1 GCA_009778255.1 Bacillota bacterium | reverse complement strand
TGGTTTATGCCAATACAGTATGGCAGGCGGCGCGCCCAACTCCACTAAAGTTTTTAACACCGATCTCGCTAAAGGGTCTTTACCGCGAAAGGTTAATTTGCCATCCGAAAAGGCGCCGGCGCCACCCTCGCCAAATTGCACATTGCTTTTCTCATTTAGTTTTCCGTTAAGCCAAAACAATTCAACATCCTTCAAGCGTTGTTCAACCGCTTGCCCCTGCTCTATCAAGATAGGTTTATATCCGGCTTTTGCTAATGCCAAAGCCGCAAATAAGCCGGCCGGGCCCGCCCCCACTATCAGTGGAGGCAATAGAAGACGGGTTTTAGGTATTGAAACGGCAATTTGCGCCTGTATTGGTTGTTGCACTCTTTCTTGGGCGCTCTGGTACTCAGTATGCTCTTTATTCCTATTGCCGTATACTATAATATCCAGGCTATATAAAAAAAACGGTTCGCTATGTGCCCGCGCGTCCAATGATTTTTTATGGATTTCTAAAGATACAATTTTTTCTTCCTTTATGCCTAAAAACCGGGCGGCTTTTTTAATTAAAAAAAACTCTTCTTGCTTCACCTCATCCAAGCTAAGCTTTATACCGCTAATACGCCTGGTCAGTTGCAAGCTTTGCTCGTTCATATTATAATATCCTCGGCAGGGCTTGTATCATCATCTGTCGGCTCATCTTCCGGTTCTTCCTCCGGCGCAATAATAGTTACAGGAACAGTATTTTCCGAAATACTGGTTAAATGTATATTGGGGGGCAGCGATACATTAATAGGCAATTCATAATCTCCGCCCAATAGCCCCTCGCAATCCACATAAGGCACTATACCGGCTTCGTCCAAATTAGCTATAAAGGTTTCCGGTCCATAAACAGTTATATTAAGCGTAAGTTGCTCTACTTCGGCAAAATAACCGTCATCTAAATTCTGACAAAGTATAATCGATTTTATTACGGCAGCGCTGTCGATCGGTTCAATTTTTAAAGATACCGTTACCTCCTGTGGATACACCGTAAAACCATTAGCCGGCGCCAACCTGACCATTTTAACACTGTCTTCTTGCAAATCACTGATATCTACCGCTTCTGTATCCACATAATATAATGATTGCAGACGATTCAAATCGCCAAACACCCGCACCATAGCCGGGGTTGAAGAAAAAATAGAGAGTTGATACCCCATAGCGGCTTGCCCGGTTATGGGAACATGTACAGCTATTACACGTTCCGGTTTATCGTATAACACTGGTATCAGCACCTTTGCCACTTTTGGGTCTATATTAAACATGGCGCTGATATCATTGCCCTCCACATCTTTCACCAAAACGGAAAGCGATTTATCATACCCTTCAACATCTACATCCTGAATATCTGCCACCACATAAACCTGAGCTACACGCCGAATATAGTCTTCCGCACCGGTGAGTTTTACCTCCGCCGGAGACACCATAGCCTCCATTCTTTTGAAACCGGGGGCAGGTTCGCCAACAATATCCGGTTCCAGTGAAAAAACTTCCGTTAATGTATCTTTAAGCTCCA
Source organism: Bacillota bacterium (assembly GCA_009778255.1). GTDB lineage: Bacteria > Bacillota > Dehalobacteriia > UBA4068 > UBA4068 > WRKD01. Next base: position 2,592 of record WRKD01000044.1, on the reverse strand, counting down.
CCGAAATACTTTCCGGCCGACGGGTAAGCACCGATACATTTTCAGGATGCTCTACCATAATCTCTAATTCGTATTGACCGGCATTGAACCCGGCTAAATCCACATAAGCCGCTAAATCTGCCTGAGCCAGCTCACGAAGAACACTGGCGGCGGCTTGCACCCGAATTTGCACCTGATTGATATTCTTCTCCAAAATCAAGTTTTCTGCTAAAGAACGCTGCTCTATCGAAACCATAAACATCCTTTCATCTAAGGGGTTTTGTGTTATGGTTACTATTACCCAAATAAGTATTGCTGCAATTATAGAAACAACCCTAAATATCCATTGCTCAACGGTAGAAGAAGTTTTGTTTTTTCTAACCACGCTTTGCCGCCTCCTTTCCTTTGAACAGTTTAGCGGTATTGCTGCCGCTTAAAAGAGTGGAAAGGGTTTCGCGCAATTGCCTCTCATCAAGAGAACGCACCAATTTACCGTCGCTGGCCATAGAAATTATACCAGTTTCTTCAGAAACGATAAGCGAAACAGCGTCGGAAACTTCCGATATACCAATACCCGCCCGATGCCTTGTGCCCAAAGATGTGTTGAGATAGGGGTTATCGGTGAGCGGTAAAAAGCAAGCGGCAGCGGCTACACGATTCCCGCGTATAATAGCGGCGCCATCGTGCAACGGCGTGAACGGCACAAAGATATTGAGTAAAAACTCCTGGGTAATGGCAGCGTCTAACAATACTCCTGTTTCAATATAATCCGAAAGTCCGGTTTCGCGTTCCATTACTATCAAAACGCCGGTTTTGGTTTTAGCGCAAGATACTACAGCTTCGGTGATCTCGCTTATCATATGCTCTATATCTTCATCAGCCAGCGCCGAACGGGTAATAGAAAAAACCTGGCCCCGTCCTATTTGTTCCAAAGCTCGGCGCAATTCCGGCTGAAACAATAAAGCCACCACTACTATAACCGCTGTTTGTAAAGATACCAATAGCCAATTAATGGCCCTTAAATTAAGCAGTTGCGGCCCGCTTAAAAAAGCCACCACCAGTATCACAGCCAAGCCGCGTACTAGTGTTACCGCCCGCGTTCCTCTGATCAAAAGCAGCAGTTTATAGATGATAAAAGCCAATATGCCAATATCTAGTACAGTAGCGGCTATACTAAGGGGCGTCCATGTAATATATGATGCAAAAGACAAATAAATCCCTCCTGCTGTGCAGGTTATTCGAATTATAGATTCGACATGCCTCACTAAAACCCTTTGCAACTGGAAAAAGAGCCTATTATTTCTGCTTTTTTCTCGGTTAAACCCTAGGAAAGACATATTATTTGTGATATACTTTAATTAACCGCTATCTAAGAGAGGAGCCAAATTTTGCGTACCAGAAGACAAAAAATACTCTTAGTAACAGTTGCCGCATTTTTAATCGGTATATTTATTATGGTTTCCATACGCGCTAACAATATACCGATATTGCGGGCAGACCCGCGTAACGAAGAACTTATACGCTCGATAACCGCTTTAGAAGAAGATATAGCCGCCTTAGAAGAAGATCGCCGTATGCTTGAAGAACAAATAGCGGCTATCCACGACGAGCAGGCTCGCGGAGAGAATAATCTTGGTCAGTTAAGGCAAATACAGGAAAATTTACGGCTAATTGCTTGCCAAACCGAATTAAAAGGCCCGGGCCTTATTATTACCATAGACGACAATAAAGAAGGTGCGGAAAAAGCCAAAAGCAGCAGCCCGGAAACGTTTTCACCAGAAAACTATATCGTGCATGACAAAGATTTATTATATATAGTGCGCGCCTTGGCGCCTTATGCGGAAGCCATGGCGATCAATAATGTGCGTTTAAACGACAGTTCGCATATACGTTGCGCCGGTACGGTCATTTTAATTAATTATGCCATTTTGGCTCCGCCATACGATATAAAAGTATTGGGAGATCAAGATATTTTACAACAGGCTCTCCAAGCCGCAAGCAGCTACCGCTCGCTGCTATACAATATGATGCCCGTTAAAACAGTAACGGCTGAAGAACTTGTATTACCCGGATACAGCGGCACCTATGCGCCAGTTTTCAGCAAACTAAGCCAAAATACCCAACCAACATCAATGTTTTAAGGAGAATATTGTATGCTGTTGCCTTTGATAGGACTTATATTAGGGCTTTTAGCCGGATCTTTATTCACCATGGCCTTGCCCGGCATTATTGCCAAATATTTGTCTATCGCTGTATTAGCCAGTTTAGATTCACTATTGGGAGGCTGGCGAGCCGTACTGGAAGATACTTTCGATGGATCTGTTCTCATTACAGGCTTTTTTATCAATGCCCTGTTAGCAGCAAGCTTAGCATACCTAGGCGATTTATTAGGTTTAGACCTGTATTTAGCTGCTGTTATTACCTTTGGCATCCGCATCTTCAATAATCTGGGCGCCTTGCGTCATAGTATAGTATTGCGCATGCGACAAAACAATCTACGCCGCACCGCTCAAAAAAGGCGCGCCGAAGAAGCGCGTCAGTTCAATCCCTTAAAACAGTATGAAGAATTATCTCAGGAAGATCAAGATTAAGTACTTGGGAGTTAGAAAAATG
>WRKD01000043.1 GCA_009778255.1 Bacillota bacterium | reverse complement strand
CCGCCGGGCCTTTAGCTTCTTCATCCTTAAGTAAATCTATTGCCGATATGACCGGCAGCAGCGGCTTATATTTTCACGATGCCATTGCCCCAATAGTGGAAGCGCAGAGTATCGATATGGCCAGTACTTTTTTTGCTTCCCGTTATGGCAAAGGAGAAAGTGCGGATTATCTTAATTGTCCTTTCGATAAAGCGCAATACCGGCGTTTTTGGCAGGCTTTAAAGCAAGCTGAACTCTTTCCGCTACGAGATTTTGAAGATGAAAAGCTTTTTGCCGGTTGTATGCCTATAGAAGCCCTGGCGCATCTGGGGGAAGATACCATGCGCTTCGGGCCGCTTAAGCCGGTAGGTTTAAACAGCGAACAAGGAAGATGGAGCAAAACTAATGAGCAGCCATATGCCGTAGCACAGTTACGGCAAGAGGATGCACAAGGCAGCATGTATAATTTGGTGGGCTTTCAAACCCGGCTGACCCAAAGCGAGCAAAAGCGTGTTTTTAGTTTAATACCCGGCTTAGAACAGGCGGAGTTTTTACGTTTTGGCGCTATGCACCGGAACACCTATATAGATTCGCCGCGCCTGTTAAAAGCCGATTTAAGCTTGAAAAAGGCGCCAAGAATATTTTTTGCCGGGCAGATAACGGGGGTAGAGGGCTATGTGGAATCGGCAGCCGCCGGTTTAGCCGCCGGCTTGAATGCAGCCCGTATACTAAATGGTCAAGAGCCGGTCATTTTTCCATCGCACACGGCTATAGGCAGCTTATTGCGTTATATTTGTCAAGATACAGGTAAAGGATTCATGCCCATGAATATTAATTTTGGGCTACTGCCTCCTCTGGAACTGCGTATACGCGATAAACAACAAAAGAATTTGGCTATAGCCGAGCGGGCCTTGCGGGAGCTTAAGCAATTTAAGGCGGAAAAGGGTTTATGATAGAACAACAAATTCAGGATTTTTTGCGGTATTTGCAAGTGGAAAGAAATGCTTCGTCACATACGTTGCGCAATTATGAGGCCGATATACGCGCTTTTACCGCGTTTTTAGCAGTTGAACAGGGTATGGACGACGCTTCTTTAGCGGATATAAATCGGGCGGATGGCATTAGTTTGCGCAATCATTTAGCAGCTTTAAAACGACAGGGACTTGCAAAAAACAGTCAAGCCCGCCACTTAACGGCCTTACGTTCTTTTTTACGTTATCTTATCCGCGAAGAGGATATTGCCCAAAATCCGGCCGAGCTGACAGCCAGCCCCAAAAAAGACAGGCATTTGCCACAATTTCTTTATTACGACGAGGTCGACGCCTTACTGCAGGCGCCGGATACAAGCTTGGCTGGTTTGCGAGATAAAGCTATATTAGAGATGCTTTATGGCTGCGGTTTGCGTGTTTTTGAGCTTGTCTCCTTAGATATTGGCAGCGTGGATATGTCGGTTGGCTATGTGGTTGTGTTTGGCAAAGGCGCTAAAGAGCGTATAAGCCCCTTGGGAGCGGCGGCGCTCGATTCTTTACTGGCATATCTCAAGGCGCGTAAAGAGGGTGGTCAATCCACTCAGAAAAATAGCGCATTATTTCTTAATTTACGCGGCGGTCGGCTTACTGATCGTTCAATACGTAATATCGTAGATAAATATATACAAAAGGCAGCGCTAACAAAACATCTTTCTCCCCATGGCTTACGCCATAGCTTCGCTACTCATTTGCTGGAAAACGGCGCCGACCTGCGCTCGGTACAAGAACTATTGGGCCATGCCAGCATATCCAGCACGCAAATTTATACCCATGTGACCCGTTCACATATGAAAGAGGTTTACGATAAAACGCATCCCAGGGCATAATCGGCATAGGACGGGCTTTGCCCTATATATTTGTAACCATGCTACTCATGGCAGGATATAACTTTTTAAACGAGAATTGTATAATAAAATCCAATTTATAGCAGCTGTTTCCAAATCTTTCTTCTAATTAGGGAGGTTTTTATGGGCGAGCATCAGGATAATCAAGAGCAGGGGAAGAAAGCGAAAAAAAGCAATAATAAAAAAATAGGTATAATCATCGGCGCGCTCTTAGTAGTGGCCGGCATATTTCTAGTGATCAATGGGTTTTTTAACAATAACCCGCAACCGAAGCAAATTGCCGCTTTAAAAGAATACATTTTTAATAAAGCAGTTTTAAGTGAAATATCTGCTAAATATTTCAAAGAATATGCCTATGGGGACTATATTATCTTTTTATCTGTTTGCAATGCGCAAGAACGGGCTATTGTGGCCAAGGGTAAGGGCGATACTTTAGAAAATGCTTGGAAAAACGCTGTGAATAATGCTACAGATATCATTTCTGCCAAAGAAGATTATCATATCGTTTGGGCAAAAGCGGATATAGTGAGCGCTTATGAGGAGATTTCTTTAGCAGAGCTGAATAAAAGAATAGGACAAAGCCAATATGATTATTTTTACCGTAAAGGAATAGCCTTTGATAAAGATTTCCAAATAGCTTTTTTGGAAGGCGAAGTAAATGGCAACAAAATTATTTCCTATGAAATGGCAAAACAGCTGCGCGATGGGCAAATAGAAGACGATGCCCGTATATTTAACTTAACCAACATCAATCATTATCGCAAAACCTATTATGGTTATAGCGAATTAACAGATATTCCAGAGAAAATTATTGCCTTTTCAGCTTTTGGCTTTATTTGCGATGAAGATGGAACTGTAAAAGAGCTTTACGATTCGGGGCTGGAGTATGGGCGGAGGGTCATGGATTTAGCAGATGCTTCAATAGTTAAAACAGCCATAACCAATGCTTCTAAATATTTGTATAATCTGGTGCAGCCAGATGGCAAGTTTATTTACGGCTATTACCCGATTTTTGATAATGAGCTCGCCAGCTACAATATATTGCGGCATAGCGGTTCTATTTGGAGCCTTATTAATCTTTATCGTATGACGCAAGACGATGAACTAATTCCGAAACTGCATGCTGCAATAGACTATTTATTGGCAGGCTATATTGAGTTTAAAGACCAAGAGACCGCTTATGTTGTAGAAAGAAAAGTAGATGAAATCAAGCTGGGTGGCAACGGCGTAGCTATTATTATGCTCACCGAATATATGGATGTGTTCGAAACAGATGAATATGTAGATATTGTCCGGTATTTGGCCAATGGTATATTGGAATTGGAAGAACAGGATACAGGTAAGTATTATCATGTGCTTAATTTCCCCGATTTTTCTCCGAAAGAGGAATACCGTACCGTATATTATGACGGTGAAGCAACTTTTGCCTTAGCCCGGGCGTATTCTTTAACTCATGAACAAAAGTATTTAGAGGGCGCAAGAATGGCGGTAGAAAACTTTATTGCCAATGATTATACGAAATATAGGGATCATTGGGTGGCTTATGCCCTTAATGAAGTCACAAAGTATGCTCCCGAGCCACGGTATTATGAATTCGCCTTGGAAAATATTACCAAGAATTTAGATAGGATATATAATCAGGCAACTTCGTATCATACTTATCTGGAGCTATTAATGATCAGCTGGCAAACATATGAGCGTTTGCTGGAAAGCGGCATAAGTGCGGCAGGCCTAGAGGAATTCGATACGGTTTATTTTGCGCAAACAATTTATAAAAGAGTATTTCAAATGCTTAACAGTTGTTTTTACCCGGAAACTGCCATGTATATGAAAAGGCCGTATAAAATATTAGATTCTTTTTTTATCCGGCATGATAATTTTCGAGTGAGGATAGACGATATTCAGCATTTTATTGGCGGATTTTATTATTATACCGTATACTATAATGAAATATTGCCATATTTATCTGAAGATTTCTTAGATAGTATACACCAGGACGGTTTATCTTTAGTAATCGATAATAGCGAATCTACAACAGAGATAGATGATTAAGCTTTAAACTAAAAAGCACCTCTAGAAACCAGAATAAACACTAACAAAATGATCAAAATGAGACTAATTACCTAAATATCCCCGTCATTGCGGACTTGATCCGC
>WRKD01000042.1 GCA_009778255.1 Bacillota bacterium | reverse complement strand
AGCCAAGCCGCCTCTTTGCTATATTTCCACAGTCTTAGCGGAAGAAGGGTATCCGGAATTAGCAAGTTGCTTAACAGAAGAAGATTTATTGAATATGCTGAAAAAATATGCAAGAAATCGTGAGAAGAATCTTGCCCACTCAACCACTATAAGCGAGAATGCTCTTTTACAAGAAACGGGAGCGATAACGACGGTTGCAAGAGATAGCACATGCGCCGCTATAGCGAAAGAATCTGCAACAAACTGCTGCGATCCTTCCTTGCTTTCTGCGCAAATGGCAATTATTGAAACCAGAAATCTTCATTATACTTATCTGGCTAGTGGATTACAGCCGGTAAAAGCACTGCGCGGCTTAGATATTACTATAAATTCAGGAGAGATAGTAGCTTTAATAGGTCATAGTGGCTCCGGTAAGAGTACGCTGGCTCATCTGTTGACAGGATTAATAGCGCCCAGCATGGGGGAAGTGACGGTAGGCGGTAAAAGTCATAGCGCCTTAGCCAAAGGCGCCATATTTCGCCGGGTCGGTTTAGTATTTCAGTATCCTGAGCAGCAATTGTTTGCAGAAACAGTAGCGGAAGAAGTGGCTTTTGGCGCGAAAAATTTCGGTATTTTAGAGCAGAAGCTGCCTATTGTAACGGAAAACGCTCTGCAAGAAGTGGGCTTACCGGCGCAGGATTTCTTGAAGCGTTCGCCTTTCACACTTTCCGGCGGTCAAAAACGACGTCTTTCGATTGCCTGCGTATTGGCAATGAAAACGGATGTGCTGATATTAGATGAACCCACCGCAGGGCTGGATGAATGCGGCCGTCAGTGGATGATCGAGCTGGCCCGCCGTTTGCAGCAGCAGGGCAAGACCATTATATGGATATCTCATAATATGGAAGAAGTAGCCGAACTGGCCAGCCGCATTATAGTTTTGCATCAGGGGCGGGTGGTGAAAGATGGCCTGCCGCAAGAAGTGTTTAGCGCCGCAGCTGAATTATCTGCCTTAGGGCTGGATATTCCGGCCGCGGCTAAACTGGTACGGCAAGCCAAAAATATGGGCTTGCCCTTGCCGGGCCGGGCTATTACTGTAGCCGAAGCCTGCCAAGAATTGCTCGATTTTTTAAATTTGGCTGCTAAGCAGCCCAGTGGATGGTGAAAGCCTTGTTGAACAAGCGTTTGCTGATAGGTCAGTATTACCCCGCAAGTTCTCCTTTACATAAACTAGATGCGCGTAGCAAAATTATTGTTACCGTATTGTATATGATAGCTTTATTTGTAGCCCAAGGCTGGCCGGCCTATGCTTTTATGACTATAATCTTCGCAGTTGCGGTAGGGACGGCGCGTATACCGTTTTCTTCCTTGCTGCGCGGTATGAAGTTGATAATTATTTTTGTATTGCTGACCGTGGTGATGAATGGATTTTTTTCTCCGGGAGACATTATTTGGAGCTGGCGTTCTTTCAATTTGACCCGCCAAGGCTTGATAATGGGCGCCGCTATGGGGTTAAGGCTGCTTTTATTGGTCAGTTTTGCTTCTTTACTTACCCTCACTACCGAACCACTGGCTTTAACAGATGGTTTGGAAAAACTACTGAAGCCGGCGGGGCGAATCGGAATACCGTCTCATGAGATTGCCATGATGATGTCTATAGCCTTACGCTTCATTCCTACCATTTTAGAGGAGTTTGACCGCATAGTATTAGCCCAGCGCGCCCGGGGCGCTACTATTGCCCAAGGAAATATTGCCAAACGCATAACGGCTATGATGCCCTTATTGGTTCCATTATTTGTGGCGGCTTTTCGCCGCGCGGACGAGTTGGCTCAGGCAATGGAAGCCAAGTGCTATCATGGCGGTGAAGGGCGCAGCCGCTGGCGGCAAAGCCGCTGGCAGGCGGGGGATACGGCTTATACGGCATTTTTTTGTTTAATATTAGCAGGCATGATTTTTGTGCGGGTATTAAACCCCTTCTGACTTCAGGTTCCTTACTCTTGGCTCCTTGGGTTATGGGCAAAGCCCGCCCTATGATAATACCCGCAACGTTAAGTATTGCACAATGAAAATTCGCTAGAAATAGTATAAAGCCGCCGGGAGGTTGTATGAGCAAAATTAAACTGATACTGCAATATGACGGCAGCGACTATATCGGCTGGCAACGTCAAGCTCCTGAGCATGGCATCAGTTTACAGCAGGCAGTGGAAAGCGCTCTTGCTAAAGTAGTGGGCAGTTTTGTCACCATTCATGGGGCGGGGCGTACAGACAGCGGTGTGCATGCGCTGGCGCAGGTTGCTCATTTTACATGCCCGGTAAACATAACGCCTCAGAGATTAAAGCTGGCTTTAAACCATATCCTGCCTAAAGATATCCGTATAATGGCAGCCGAGGAAGTAGATGAAGCATTTCATGCCCGTTTATCTGCCTTAAGCAAAGTTTACCGTTATTTGCTTGCTACCGATGAACTTAATATTTTTAATTATCGCTGGTATTTACCCCTTGATCATTTGCCTCTTATAGAGCCAATGGTTGAGGCGGCGGCTTACCTTATAGGAGAGCACGATTTTCGTCATTTTACACTTGCCAATTCCAAAGCCAAGAGTTTCGTGCGTGAAGTGCGTTCTATTACTGTATACCAGCCAAATAAGCAGGATTTGCCCTGTCCTTTGCAAAACCCACTGGCTATAGAAGTTGAGGGAAACGGTTTCCTTTATAAAATGGTACGCCTAATCGTGGAGCGGATGCTAGTGGTAGGGCAAAAAAAACTACCGCCAACTGGCATGCGCGATTTTCTGCAGGGCGCTTTATCCGTTAATTTGCCTCCCGCCCCGCCTCAGGGTTTGATGTTGATGGAAGTAAAATATGGGAAATAATTGCTCATATTCATGAGAGGTGTTTTTATAACCGGGTTCGCTTACTGTGGCCAACTGATTAATAAGGCGTATAAGTGTAGGTGGTCGTCCCTTTTACATCTTGCTTGGCGGCTATATTGCCTGCGCCGTAGTAGGCGTATTGATATGCTTCCAGTATTGTGGAGCCTTTTTTTGTTTTCCAAGGGCTATCACGTCTTCTTCTGTTTTAAGCCCTATTTCCTCGGCAAGTCCCACAAAAGCATCCTGCGCCTCTCGGATAGCCAAGCGGGCAGAATTTTCCATAACCACTTTTCCGCCATAGGTTATAAAAACCACAAAACTCCTCAAAGGTCAACCCGGAACCCGTTCGCATCCAATCCGGCCCTTCATTTCGGCCAAAGTTGACCCCATTCAATCCACCAGTATTACTCTTACTACCTGAACTACTTCTGCCACCGGAACTGCCGCCGCCGCTGGTATTTCCACCACCGTTGTTGCCTCCTGAGTTGTTGGCGGTGCCGGTGGGGTTTTTTTCTTTCGAAGGGTCGTCTATTACTATCCCCAGTTGTTTAAACGCATAGGATGCTTTTCTGATTGACCTTCAAATTCTGCTATTATTAATTAAAACTCGAAAGAATAACCGTACAATCACCATGAAGCGTATCGTCATCATAGCACATAATTTTAATAGTTAATTTACCATAATCGAAAACAATATCTTTGCCAATCCATTCCAATGATTCATATACCTCTGAAAATGGTGCAAAATCTTCTATAGTCATACTTCCAGGTTCGTCGAACAAATCTGATAACTCGCACTTAAAATAAAAAATCGGTGCTTTTTTTGCCTGCTCGAATATGGTGAATGGCCCCTCTATTGTATAGTCCAGATAAGATGTCACTTCACTGACAACAAAATCTCCTTCTATTTCTGCAGTAAAATATGCAATCCATAAGTCTAGTTTTTCATGCTTATACAAAGCCTCATCAATCCAATCTACTTTCATAATTGGCCCATATTCTTTTTCCATTCCTTCAAGATCAAGATCCAGGTCAAAAAGATATTTTGCTAAATTAACCGTGTCTTTATTAAGGGCGCCTCTAAAAACTAGCTTTACAACTCTGCCAAATTAGCGCAACTATCATTTTCTCGTCATTGCGGCCTTCGCGCCGCAA
>WRKD01000041.1 GCA_009778255.1 Bacillota bacterium | reverse complement strand
TCCCGGGCAAGCCATAATCTCAATAAAGTGATAATCCGCCTGGCCGGCGCGGAGGGCATTCATTATTTTCCGGGCATTACCCAAACCATGGGCTACCGCCACTTTTACTTCTAAATCTCCCACCATCACGGAAGCTTCTTTAATACCCGAAAAGCCGCGTACCGATTCAAAATCTAAATGCTGCAATTCTTGGCCGGTAACTGTTTCATATACGGTACGCAGGGCGGCTTCCATTACGCCGCCGGTGGCGCCAAAAATTGCGCCGGCGCCGCTGCCTAAACCGAAAGGATCATCGAAAGGTGTTTCCGGAAGATTAGAAAAAGTGAGACCGGCGCTGCGTATCATACGTGCAATTTCTTGTACAGTGAGTACTACATCCACATCGCGATAGCCGTTGCGGCCCATTTCCGGGCGTTGTGCTTCAAATTTTTTAGCGGTGCAAGGCATGACCGAAACACTGAAAATATCGTTTGGAACTTTATGTATCTGTTTGGAGTAGAAAGTTTTTATCATTGCCCCGAACATGGCTTGAGGAGATTTACAGGTAGAAAGATTGGGCAGAAGATCTGGATAATAAGTTTCGCAGAATTTTATCCACCCGGGGGAGCAGGAAGTGATCATGGGAAAAATGCCGCCCTTTTTAATGCGGCCCAGTAATTCTGTGCCCTCTTCCATGATGGTTAAATCGGCGGAAAAATCGGTATCAAATACCGCGTCGAAGCCTATGCGCTTTAAGGCGCTGACCAGGCGGCCGGTACTTATTGTTCCGGGCGGCTCGCCTAAGGCTTCCGCTAAAGTAAAGCGCACGGAGGGCGCAACCTGCGCAACCACTGTTTTTTGCTCATCAGCAAAGGCGCGCCAGACGCGTAGGGTATAATCGTTAATAGTCAAAGCGGCTGTGGGGCAAGCTTGTACACATTGTCCGCAGTTTATACAAACGCTTTCTCCCAGTTTTTTACCATAAGCCGGTTCAAAATTAACTTCGAAGCCGCGCCCTACTTTGGAAAGGGCATGCACGGTTTGTATTTCGGAGCAAACATATTCACAGCGTCCGCAGGCTATGCATTTTTGCGAATTACGTATAATTGAAGGTGAAGTGTCGTCCCAATAATCCGAGCGGGCTATATAAGGATAACGCGGAGTGCGTAAAAAATGCATTTCTTCCGAAACTTTTTGCAGCTCGCATGTACCGCTACGGTCGCAATGCAGGCAATCTTGTGCGTGTCGGGCTAAAATCAATTCTAAGATATTGCGGCGCGCCCTGCGTACCCTTTGTGAATAAGTAAGTACAGACATACCTTCGGCTATAGGATAGGAACAAGCCGGTACCAGGAGCTTCATGCCTTCAACTTCCACCACACAGATGCGGCAGTTGGCTTTTACATTCTGATCCGGATGAAAGCACAGCGTGGGAATATAAATATTCAGTTGTTCCGCTGCCTGCAAAATAGTTGCGCCCTCTTCCATTTCTATGGGGAGCCCATTAATGGTCAAATTAACTTTGCTCATGCCCGGCGCCCCCTTTCTATCGCTTTGATATATTCATCTCGAAAATTATGCAAACTGGTGATTACCGCTACAGAAGAATTCTGCCCTAATCCACATAAAGATGCTATATTCATAGTTTCGGCCAATTCTTCTAATAGTATCATATCTTCCATTTTCCCCTCGCCGTTTTTAATGCGCCGGATTATTTCGTAAATGCGTATATTACCTTCCCGGCAGGGGGTACATTTGCCGCAGCTTTCTTCTATAAAAAACTGCATAATGTTTTCTACAATATCCAAAATATCCGTGTAATCGTCAATGACCATGATGGTGCCGGTGCCGAGTACAGATTCCGCCTGCTGACAAGAATCGATATCCATGGCTAGGTCTATTTGCGAGGCATTGATCAGGTTTCCAGATTGACCTCCCAGCATAAAGCCGCGCAGATCTTTATTATCTTTAACTCCTCCATGGGTTTCAAAAATATCTCGCAAATTTGTGCCCATAGGATATTCAAATACACCCTTTTCAGCGATATTGCCGCATAGTGTGAATACTTTGGTACCCGTGCAAGAAGGTACGCCAATTTTGCTGAACCATTCTCCGCCTTTGCTAAGAATAACAGGGATATTGGCTAAAGTTTCTACATTATTAACTACCGTAGGCTTGCCATAAAGCCCTAAGCTGCCAGGATACGGAGGTTTGAATCGCGGTTCCCCGCGCTGACCTTCAATGGATTCGATCAAAGCGGTTTCTTCTCCGCATACATAAGCGCCGCCGCCGGAAACCACGGTGATATCGAAATTAAAATCGGTACCGAAAATATTTTTACCCAAACAACCGGCCGCGCGGGCATTAGCTAAAGCTTCTTCTAATATGGGGAAAATGTATGGATACTCAAAACGTAAGTATAAGAAACCTTGATCTGCGCCTATAGCCCAGGCGGCGATCGCCATGCCTTCCAATACACTGTGAGGATCATTAAAAAGAATGATGCGGTCTTTATTGGTTCCCGGTTCCCCTTCATCCGCATTACAGATCACATACTTTTGCGCAGATTGCGCCTGTAATGTGAACCCCCATTTTTTACCGGTAGGAAAACCCGCGCCGCCGCGTCCGCGTAGTTTAGATTTTTCAACTTCTGCTATCACGTCTTCTTGCGGCATGGTTAGCGCCTTGCGCAAGGCTTCGTAGCCGCCCCGGTTGCGATAATCTGTAACGCTTACCGGGTTTATTTCGCCCACATTGCGCAAGACGATTCTTGTTTCCTGCAACATTAGCCCACATCTCCTCTCATATAGTCTTCCATCAGGGTAGCGGCGCGTCCGGGTGTGAGATTTTTGTAGATCATATCGTTGATCAGTATAGCAGGAGAAGATTCACATACGCCCAGACACTGGCAATACTCCAAGGTGAAGCGCCCGTCTTTGCTGGTTTCACCCGGCTGTAGGCCGAGAGTTTTAATAATAGATTCCATAACCGCTAAAGCACCGGTTACATGACAGGGTGCACTTTCACACATACGTATAACATATGTGCCCCGCGGTTGCGGAGAAATCATGGCATAGAAACTGATAAAACCATAAAGCTGTGCTTCCGGTATGCCGGTCACGCGGCTTATCACTACCGCTACTTCCCTGGTAATAGCGTTAGAAGCTACTTTTTGAATATCCAGCAGAATTCGCATAAGCTGATGAGGTTCCTTATGATAGCGTTCGGCAATGGTAACAATTTCTTTTTCCAATTGCGGCGTTAATTCAGTTTGTGTAATAAGCTCTGTTTTCAATTGTCTCATATCCTTTCCGTTTTAGTACAATACTATTTTAGAATTTTATCAAAAAAACTGCATAATGTCAATTGGTAGATGTAGAAATGATGAAAACAGACAAAACCGCCGCGCTAAATTGGTTTTAGCGCGGCGGTTTAACTTATTTCATGCGATAATGCATATGGATTTATTTTAAAGCCTTTAAAAATGCAGATTTAATATGTTACTATCCACTTCAAGCAATTATCTTTTTTATTGCCGAAAATATCGTAGCCTTCCAGAATATCTGCCAAAGGCGCGCGATGTGTTTGTAAGAAACGCATATCGATTTTATGATTTTTAATAAGATTGATCAAGGCTGGTATCCTATCTGTTTTTACCAGACCCATATGTAATTTAATATTCTTGATCCATAATTCGTCCATCTTCAATTCCTGTGGTTTTTCGAATACCCCGATGACCGAAACAACGCCGGAAGGCCGAACGCAATCTAAAGCCATTTTGTAGGTGGGCTCTATTCCCACCGCTTCGATAGTGGCGTCTGCTCCAAAACCACCGGTGAGTTTTTTAATTTCTTCAACCACATTTTGTTTGGCTGGGTTGATAGCTACATCCGCAATACCTTGTTTCAAAGCGGTTTCAAGCCTAAATTCATTGGTGTCTACAGCGATGATGCAAGCCGGGCCCCATAATCTGGCGGTAGCCATGGCGCACATACCAACC
>WRKD01000040.1 GCA_009778255.1 Bacillota bacterium | reverse complement strand
CCCACCGGATACAATGATTTCTGCGCCTTCCAGGTCAACCATTTCATCGGCGGCTTCTTTAATAATTTCCAATACTTTTGTGCGGATGCGTTGTGGCGGCACATGGATTTCTTCCCGAATGATTTCGGCATTTCTCTCATAATCCGCCTCAGCTTGCAGTTTGAATACTCCTGCCCTTACTGTACCTATTTGCGGCTTATGATCTGAGCAGAGTATAGTTGCCATCAAATTGCCGCCAAAAGCAGGGCGTGTCCAAGCAACATTGCCGCTGGCTTCATCAATATCTAGCCGCGTACAATCTGCCGTTAAGCCCGTCCTTAAGCGGCAGGAGAGTCGGGGACCTAAATCGCGTCCATTGACCGTTGCGCCAATAAGAATACTGGTGGGCGCATATTTTTTTGCCAGTTCACTGAATGCGTCTGTATAAGCGTCGGTGGTGTATATTTCGTATTCCGAGCCCTCAATTACATAGATTTTATCGGCCCCATAAGCCTTGGCTGCCTGAATAGTCTTTTCCGGGGCATCGCTTATCACTATTGCGCAAAGTTGCCCGCCCTGTATATTGGCCAGCTTACGCCCCGGACCACTGAGCAATTCTAAGCCCACATTTTTTGGTTTACCATAAGCATCTTCTATATATACCCATAAATCCTTATTCATTATCGCAAGCCCCCTCAAATCATTTTTGCCTCGAATAGCAGCTGCGCAAGCTTATAACCGGCTGCTGCTCCATCTGCTTCGTTAATGCGTAAGCCGCCTTTTTTTACCTGAGGGGTGAAGGTCTTTTTAACTTTTGTTGGCGACCCTTTAAGCCCGCAGTGTTGAAGGTCGATTTCAATATCTTGCGAGGTTAAGATAATAATTTCTGCCCGTTTGGCCGCCATTTTACTCTTAATAGTGGGCAAGCGTAATTCATAAGCCGGTTTGGTTACTGTAACCAGGCAGGGCATGGTCATTTCGATCATGGCATAACCGTCGTCGTTCTCACGTTTTACTACTACTGTATTATCTACAACTTTTGCTTCCACCGCATAAGTTACTTGTGGTAGATCAAGATGCTCAGCAATTTCCGGGCCTACTTGTGCTGTGTCGCCGTCTATAGCCTGCTTGCCACAGAATATTATATCGAATGCTCCTTCTTTTGCTTGCAGCGCTCGTATAGCCGCCGATAATATATAGCTGGTTGCCAAAGTATCCGAGCCACTGAATAAGCGGTCGCTTACCAGATAAGCTTTATCTGCTCCCACCCCTAAGCATTCTATTAGCGCTTCTTTAGCTTGAGGCGGGCCCATGGTTATCACAAAGATGCGTCCGCCCTGTTCATCTTTTATACGAGAGGCTGTTTCCAGAGCATAGGAGTCGAAGGGGTTGACTATACTAGGTACTCCTGTACGGATCAAGGTATTGGTTTCTGGGTCGATACGTATTTCTGTTGTATCCGGCACTTGCTTGATGCATACTAATAGATTCATAATTTCACTCCTGTTCCCTTCATCCTAGACGGTATTCAATGCCATGGGCGCCCACAGGGTAATTCCAACTTTTAACCAGTTTTCCTTCGCTGAGCACTTTACAGGAACCGCATTCCAGGCAACCCAGATGTTCGAAGAATAATGTTTCATTTTCATCCAGTGAATATGTTGCCGCCGGACAAACCCGTATTACGCGATCGATTTCTTTTTTATCTGTATAGTCTTTATTTACATCGATATGGCTGTTATGTTCATCGGTATTGAATTTATTCACGCCAAGTTTTTCCGCGACATTAACTTTACCGGCCATTGATTAGCCTCCTTTCACTTGATCCCGGCATTCTTTAGTACATTATTAAAAGCGTTTAAGGGATCAGAATTAAAATCAACTTCCCTAGTCAGGTTGCGGCAGTTTTCCGCGCTTTTAAGACAGTTCATTATAAAGCTGTTTTCCAGTTTCTTTTTATAAAGCGCAAGGGACTGTGTAGAAAAATCATTTTCATGTTTAGCCATAATTACTGTTTGGGCTGCCAATAAGCCAGATTCTATGGCTAAATCCATACCGCGTAAAGTAAAGCCTAAGTTAGCACAGAGCGCCGCCGCATCGCCAGCTAATAAAACACCAGCGCCGTATAGCTGTGGCAGGTAGTTTTCTTTACTTTCCGGAATTAAATGTGCCGAATATTCCAATAAACGGCCGCCTGCCACCAGTGGCGCGATCTGCGGATGATTTTTAAAATCTTCCAGCATTTGCGGGGCCGAGTTCCCGGTTTTATCTATATCATCTAAAGTCATGGTAATGCCAATAGAGATACTGTCTTTATTAGTATAGATGAAACCGTCGTATACATCACCGCAACCGGAAAGCATCCATGCTACGCCCGAATCATCTGTAATATTGAAACGTTGATCAATAATTTTTTCACTTAGCCCAATCAGTTCCTTAACCCCTAAAACAGCTTGCTTGGCCAGGGGCATGGTTTTATAGCCTAATTTTTGTCCTAAAAGGGAGTTTACTCCGTCTGCTAAAATTACTACATCGGCTTCCATCTCCTCATCGCCGGCAATCACCCCATATACTTTATGGTCATCTATCAAAAGATTGTCCACCCTTACTCCATGAACGAGCATAGCGCCCTGTTCTTCCGCTTGGTCTGCCAGCCAGCGGTCGAATTTTCCCCGCAAAACCGTATAAGATTCTCCCGCAGGCGCCAAGAGGCCGCTACTATCATATTCCAAGGTTAAAATTTCTGCACTGCCGCGCGAGAAGCGTTCTTTAACGATTTTACGTTCCAATGGCGCAGTTTCTGCAAAATTGGCTATCACTTTCTCTAAACTATGAGAATATAAACGCCCTCCTGTCATATTTTTAGCGCCGCTATAATTGCCTTTCTCGATCAGTAACACTTCTATGCCTGCCGCTGCCAGCACATATGCAGATGTTAATCCGGCTAGCCCGCCGCCTACTATAATACAATCAAATCTTTCATCGCTCATCCATATTCCCCCTTCAGACATAAACTGTTTTGCAGTGCTTTTAAACTAACATGTGTATGACCTCCTTTTGAGATTTTACCCTTGATTATACCGTTTCAAAAGGAGGTCATTTAATATTTGGCGTGTAAAAAGTTTCGTTTACTCTGTTGGCGGCGGGCCAAAAATTTTCGGGGCCAAAGCATTGGTGGCTGTGCCGATCAGCATACCGCAGATCAACAGGAAAGAAATATGTACTATTCCCAAAAATCCACTGGCAGCCGTACCGGAGAAAGTGGTTGCGACCCCAAGAAAGACAAATGGCATATTATTGACTAGCGTTTTTTGTAAGATGAATGTGTGGACGATAATTGCCAGAGCAGTGAAAACGAATATGTCGATCAACGCAGCAGGCACGAAGCTGAAATTAAAAATCGGTAGCAAAAGCCCCACGCCCATAACGAAAATCCAGCCCCAAATACCGCCGCAGATACCGCTTAAGGCAAAATTGAGTAGTTTTTTATGATCGCCGTTTTGGCCTAAGAATAAAGCCAAGGCGCAGAAAGCGATAAATGCTTCATCGCCGGTGGTTCCAAACAAGGGATAAATAAACCCTCTGTACAAACCAAAATACACAATGCAGCAAAAGGCGCACCAGCAGCCTAGTATGGTTGTTTTCTTACCCATAAAGCATCCACCTTTCATTTAATAATTTATAATATAATGATCTGCAACCGGATTACTCCATTGCTACACCGATTCAATATTTGATCCTTAGCGTGAATCGGTAATACTGCTTTTAACTGCTCGCATAATAATTATGTTGCGAAATAAAATGAAAAAGCAGTATATTAACCGAGCTTAGCGAAGGGTCTTGTTCGGCCCTTCGCTAAGCTCAGGACATTTTTAGCCTTTGATGGTTTTTATGGCATGACGCGCCGCTGTACGTCCCGAGGCATGGGCAAAGCCGCTGGCTGTGCCGG
>WRKD01000039.1 GCA_009778255.1 Bacillota bacterium | reverse complement strand
CATACGCAATACATTTATTGAATGGCCATGCGCCGTATCTATTACCAAGGCGTCTACCCCGGCATCTACCAGCGCCCGAGCCCGTTCCATGGTATTGGCCGCCACGCCCACAGCCGCCGCCACGCGCAAACGGCCATGTTCATCTTTAGCGGAAAAGGGATATTTGAGGTTTTTTTGAATATCTTTTATGGTTATAAGGCCGCATAAGTTGCCTTCTTTATCTACTAAAGGAAGTTTTTCTACTTTGTGCTTTTTAAGGATTTCTTGAGCTTGAGCTAAATCTGTACCCACCGGCGCGGTGATCAAATCTTTGGCGGTCATAACATCGTTGATACTTTGATGATAATCGGTTTCAAAACGTAAATCGCGATTGGTCAATATACCCACCAATTTGTTGTGCACGGTAATAGGGATACCGGAAATATGATATTGCTCCATTATTTTCAGGGCGTCGGCTATGGTATGCGCGGGGCTTAAAAAAATTGGGTCGACAATAACGCCGTTCTCCGAACGTTTAACCTTATCCACTTCAAAAACCTGTCGTTCTATACTCATATTCTTATGAATAACACCAATACCGCCCTCCCTAGCCATTGCTATGGCCATACGCGAGGCGGTCACCGTATCCATGCCCGCCGAGACCAGCGGTATATTCAAAAATATATGACGAGAAAAACGCGTACGCAGGTCGACATCTTTTGGTAAAACCTCGGAACGCGCCGGTATTAGCAACACATCATCGAAAGTCAAGCCCTGAGCAGAAAACTTGTCATCCCCTTCCGTAGCAAATTTGAAAAGGCAAACCTCATCTTTTGTTTCCAATTTTACTCCCTCCTTATCGGTATAAACGGTTTTACTTTAGTATAGCATAGAGCGGGCTTCGCCCGCAACCAAATTATTTAAGTGGCAGATTTCTTTAAGTTGCGGGCATAGCCCGCCCTATGGTATAATCAGCTCACAATTAAGAGGTACCCTTATAGCGGACTGATTTTAAATGGGGAGTATGGAATGTGGATTTGTTGAAGAAACGGGGATCACAAATTACTATGGCTATGGCTATGGCTTTGTTTTTGCTTTGCCTTACTATATGCGCCTGCCAGGTTCAGCCACCGGCGCCAACAGTGCCGGAGGCGGAAGATATATTGCAACTCCATCATGTACCGGACGAAAAATATATTTATTGCATACATTATGACGAAAAGGCTTTTCAGAAAGCTATAGATAAAGCTGCACCTTATAATATTGAAGGCAGCATGCTGGCGGCAACCTCGCCCCACTTTCTACCGGTAATGTCTTTTACCGCCAATATTTTATACACACTGGCTGAACTTAAACAGCCTCCTGTCACTATTTTTGTTGTAGCGCCAAATCATAGCGGCGAGGGTTTTCCCATAATGCTAGCAGATAAAGGCTGGGCTACCCCATACGGCAATTTGGAAATTGATAAAACAGCTACGGCGGCTATCTTAGAATCGCCGCCTTTGGCTAATAAAATTGATATAGATTTGCAGCATATACAAAGCGATCATTCCGCAGCTACATTAATGCCTTTTATTAAATATTACCTGCCCGATGTACAGGTGGTTACCCTACTATTAAGTAAAGATTGTCGTTTAGAGCAGTTAAGAATTCTGGCAAAAATAATCTTTGAAATAAGCCAAGAAAAGCCTATTTTCGTGCTGGGATCCATAGATTTTTCCCATTACCTGCCAATAGAGGAAACAGCAAAGCGGGATGAACTTACCGAAGTTTTAATTCAAGCCGGCGATATACAGGCTATTATGGGTTTGGATAGCGGCAACTTAGATTCGCCTCCCAGCATGGTTACTCTCATCAATTACGCGGCGAATTTTCCTTTTGTTATAGCGCAAAGGCTGGAACATGTAATACTTGCCGAATCCGCTACCATGAGGGATATAGGTTATAGCTATAGCGTGTATGTATACAGTTATACCAATATATAAAGGGGCAGATCACCTCTTATTAATATATCGGCTTAACTGCCCTCGCCTGCCGGTAGCCAAATGGGAGAATATTTGAACTATGTATTGACTATTATAACTTTTCACAAAAAAAAACCAACAAAAAAAAGAGTTATCGCTCTTATGAACGACAACTCTTTTTTTTGCATCATTCATTTGTGTATGGCAATAACGCAACCACGCGTGCGCGTTTTATGGCTTCGGTCAGGCTGCGCTGATGTTTAGCACAATTACCGGAAATACGGCGCGGCAGTATTTTACCGCGCTCTGTTATATATTTACGCAAACGCGCCGTGTCTTTGTAATCCAATTCCTTAACCTTATCCATACAAAAACTGCAAACGCGCTTACGCCCGCGGCGGACACGGTTATTACGGCCATATTCCCGTTCGCCCCGTTCGCCGCCTTTATCGCGGCTGCCTCTATCTTCAGGCATAAATTCTCCTCCTTATCTTGGGCTTTTGCTTTCTTGCCGGAAATCTTTTTAGAAAGGCAAATCATCATTGCCCAGCATTTCTTCTTCATGCTCATTATCATAAGGCGCGGCCTCTTTAAGCGGGGCAGATTGCGCATAACTGCCGCCTCCCTCTTTGGGAGAGAGAAAACGTACAGAATCGGCAACTACTTCTGCTACGGTACGTTTTACACCGTCATTACCGGTATAACTACGCAATTGCAAACTGCCATCCACGGCGGCCAGCTTACCTTTAGAAAGATACTGGGCGCAGTTTTCCGCCTGTTGCCGCCATACCACAATATTGATAAAATCCGTTTCCCGTTCGCCTTGAGCATTCTTAAAATTTCGGTCTACAGCTAAGGCAAAAGAAGCTACCGGCACGCCGCTTTGAGTATAACGCAGTTCCGGATCCCTGGTCAACCTACCAATCAATACTATACGGTTTAGCATATGTATCCTCCTTTTTTTTCTAAATTGAACATCAAATTATCATTAATCTTCCATTCGTATAACCAAATAGCGCATGATATCGTCGGCAATACGAAAATTACGTTCCAGCTCGGCTGGCAAGGCTTCCGGGCCTTCAAAATTTACCAGCACATAATAGCCTTCACGTATTTTTTCGATCTCATAAGCCAAACGACGTTTACCCCAAGGTTCTTCCTTGAGTATCTCACCGCCATTGCTCTGGATCAGCGCATTATACTTATCTATAAGCTCGCGGTATTTATCTTCCTCATAATGAGGTTTGATAATATACATGACCTCGTATTTGCGCATGATCTTCACCTCCTCCCTATGGACTAGCGGCCTTGCGCCCTTACGCAAGGCAGGGACACCAAGCGACAAAAAACTCGGTTTTATTAAGGCAACTACTGTGATCTGGCCTTTTTATGCCCAAAACAAAAAAACCTCTTCGCCGGTGCAGCAACTTAAGTATTATAACATTCTTTTTTATGTTTTACCAGTATAAAAAATATTTATTTTTTATCTCGCTATCGTAGCGTTACAGTATTCATAAACCTTATAGAGATATTCTCAAAGGTACTTCAGCCGCCTTAGTCACTTACCCTGCAACAACTTCAAAAAAACAAGTTGTTAAGCCGTTAAGATGCGTGTTTTTGTTAAAACAGTTTTCGCAAAGCGAAAACTTCCACAACTCAACACTCAACACTTGCGGCTGAAAGCCGCCCCTAAGACATAAATACGCTTTGTTTATCATCATACTGTAAAGCAGGAAGAATGCTTTCAGTTTTATAGCTAGATTCTATTTTCCGTAAAGCTTCGCGCGCATTTATTGAAACTATCCAAACCTCGTCTTCTGCAAGTCTTTGCAAAAACATTTGCGCTGCCGGTTCTCCTATTTGCCCCATAGCTTTGGCTACTGCCGCACGTACCGCCCAGTTTTCATCTGTTACAGCTTTGCATAATTCCGGCATGGCTACTAAAGCATTGGCGTCGCCCAAGGTAGCG
>WRKD01000038.1 GCA_009778255.1 Bacillota bacterium | reverse complement strand
GCTAAAGCCGGCGCCCTCAATATGGCGGTTATCGGCGGCTGCCGCCTGATTATAACCTATAAATAGTTTATTGATATCATCTTCGCGAATGCCAATGCCGGTATCTGTCACGCTGATAATCATCCATACATCATCACTCAGACCCTGACGCTCGCAGACGATTTTCCAAATCACCTTTCCTTGCGGAGTGTATTTGAAAGCATTGCTGAGAAGATTAGCGCAAATCTGCTTGATCCTTATACAATCTCCCCATAATCTGCTAGGCAGTGATTCGTCAATATCTAAAATGAACTCTATTGGTTTATCGGCAATACGTGATATATGAAGATTCAGGGTGTCATTGATCAAGCTTGGCAAATCATAATCCTGTGCAACGATTTCGAATTTGCCAGATTCAATTTTAGAAATATCTAATATATCATTTATAATGCTTAGCAAACTTAAGCCTGCCAAATGTATTTTCTTGATTTCTTCACCGCATTCACCGTTGCAACGGCTGTTTTTATCCGCATGCGCCAGCAGTAATTCGGAAAAGCCAATAACCGCGTTCATGGGGGTACGCATTTCATGGCTTATTTTATTGAGAAAATTGTTCTCCGCCAAGGCGGCGTTTTGAGTGGCGCGGGTTTGTTCTGCTAAGGCTTTGTTCCGTTCCGCGACAATGTTCTTTAAATGACCGATTTCTTGGCCGCGCAAAATATATAGCCGTGCTAAAAGCAGCAGAACTATGATCAGCGCGCCTATAAGTATAAATGGCATGATCTACCCCTCTAAATTCATAACTTTGGTATGTTTATTGTGAGCAGCGGTTTTTTTTAAACCCCAGTTTTAAAGCCCCATGTGGGCAGGCGGCGGCACAATCGCCGCAGCGTATGCATTCGCAAAGGGTTTTACTATGGGCTGGGTCTACACCCAGGTGGCAGGCTTTGCTGCAAGCGCCGCATTGTAGACATTTTTCTTTATTACAATGCAGTTGATAAAGGCTGATACGGTTAAATAAACCGTAAATTGCTCCCAGGGGACAAAGATAACGGCAAAAAAAGCGGTAAATAATTATACAACCCATTACTATAACAAGAGCCAGTGCTGTCTTCCAAGCGAAAAGCGCGCCTAAAGCGGGGCGTAAAGGAGGGTTTAATAAAATCAAGGGCCAACCTGCCTCTATAGTACCGGCTGGGCAAATATATTTGCAAAAAGCGGGGTCGCCCATGCCCAGGCTGTTAACCATAAATAAAGGTAACCCTATTACGAATACTGTTAACACCAGGTATTTCAGATAACGCGGTTTGTTCCAGGGCCGTTTAATTTTAGGGCCGGGCAACTTATGTAGCAGATCTTGCAAAAAGCCGAAGGGGCAAAGAAAGCCGCAAATAAAGCGGCCCAGTACCAAGCCGAATACCAGCAGCATACCGGCTATATAATAACTGAAGCGATACTTAATAGAACCAAGTACAGCCTGTAAAGCGCCTAAGGGGCAAGAAGTAAGCGCGCCGGGGCAGGAATAACAGTTTAACCCCGGCACACAAAACTGCTTGAGCGGGCCTTTATAAATATTGCCGCGCCAAAAGCCGGGCAAATAAGCATTACCGGCAAAAAATGCCGCCACTTGTATTATCCTGCGTTTCATATTCAGCCCAGCCCAATGCATTCCATACAGATATTACTGCCTTTGATCAGCACCGTAAAGGCTTCGCCGCGCCATGCGCCGAAACAGCACATCAATATTCCCAAGGCGAATAGTATTATCCAAGCCCAGCGTGCTTTGCTCACAATTAGCCTCCTATCTGTCCAGCATGTTTAACCTGGCGCTTAAAGCATCTTCGTACATCTTGCGGCTCATAGCGCCAATAAGCGGTTCGCCCACTAGCTTGCCTTGGCTGTCTATAAATAAAGTGGTAGGATACGCCATAATATTTTTTTGTAAATAGTTGAGTAAAACCATATCCGGCACAATATGCAGGTAATTGGCGCCGGTGCTATCTACTATGGTTTGGGCTAACTCTATAGTATTCGCGTTGATCGCGTCGCCCACTAAACCAACTAATTGCGTGCCTTGTGGCATGGCGGCTGCCAATTCTCCTAAATCGGGCATCTCGGCAATGCAGGGGCCGCAGAAAGTACCCCAAATATTGAACATAGTTAAATCATAATCTGCAAATATGCTGCTTTCTACAGCTTCGCCATAAATATCTTGGGCTGTGAAAGTGGGGAAGGTGTTTTTATCTTTTACCACTTCTACCACAGCTGGCTCTAAAACGGTGGCATAGGTACGCATAGCCGGTAAAGCGGCCAAAGCTTGATGATAAGATAGCAATTCATCTTCTAAAAGGCCATCTTCTATAGGGTCTGGTTCGGTATAGATGTAAACGCGCCCGTTTTGCCTCCCCAGCTCAATATTAAGATCATTGCCGGTAATATCGGCCTCGCTTTTTCCTTCACTTAACCAAAGATCCCATAATCCGGCGCTATAATACTGTAAGCTATAGAGTAAGCGGGAACGGGTATATAGTATTTGCTGCGCTTCATTCAATGCTTCTTCCGTATTATTTTCTTCCAGCTTGGCAACGGTTTCCTCCAGCAAACCGGGGGGGAAATAGATAACTTGCATGCCATTTAACGGAGGGGTTTCGGGTGGGCAATCTTGTAAATAAAACTGCCCGTTCAAAATAGTCATATTTTCCATTAACCGCACCGGTATACCTACGCTTAGGCCCATTTGTTCATTTTCAATAATGTAGTGACCCTTTTGCACCGGATAATCATAAAGCAGCTCGCTAATTTCTTCTTCATCAATTTCGGGGGGTTCATCTGGTGGGGCGAGCGGGGTTACAGTATCCATACAAGCCGCGCTGCCAAGTGTTAAACAGCATATAACAAAAATCAGTAAGTATTTTTTCATTTTTCATCATCCTCTCTTGTTTAATTATATAACTCACAACAGTTTTGCGCAAGGCTTAAAACTTTCCTTTGTAGTAAATAACTAAAATAAGGCAGCTATCCATCCATAAACATCTTGTTATAGCCGGCGCTATGTTGGCATGTCTACAGCCAATTAACCAAATAATAAAGCAATTATTCTGACTTTTAGTTCCCCACCTCAGAATGCTTGTAGGCTTAACCTATTTTGTGCTATAATATTTTAGTCACTTTTTTTCAATTATTTAAAAGGGAGATTTTCATATACAAATGACTATTATAGCTATCGGAAGCGATCATGCCGGCTATGCCGCTAAGGAATTTATAAAATCTCTTTTGCAAGATTTAAGCTATAATAGCCATGATTACGGCTGTTTTGATGAACAAAGTGTACATTATCCGGAATTTGGCCAAAAAGTAGCCCAAGCTGTAAGCGGGGCAGTATGTGCAAGCGGCATTTTAATTTGCGGTACCGGCATCGGTATGAGTATAGTGGCAAATAAAGTTTGCGGCATACGTGCCGCTTTATGCCACAATACCTTTACCGCTGTTTGCAGCCGTGAGCATAATAATGCCAATATTTTAGTAATGGGCGCGCGGGTACTGAGCTTTGATCAGATGGCGGAAATCACTCGCGTTTGGCTTGCCACACCTTTTGCCGGGGGCAGGCACGAAACACGCTTAGCAATGATACAGGAAATGGAAAGAATAAATTATCTATATAAAAATAAGGGGGATGTGCATGTTTGATTTTAAGTATTTGCAGGAAGCAGACCCGGCAATAGCCGAATCCATCGCTAAAGAGTTACAAAGGCAGCGAGATAAACTTGAGCTTATTGCCTCTGAAAACTTCACCAGCCGCGCCGTGATGGCGGCGCAAGGTTCCGTAATGACCAATAAATACGCCGAGGGCTACCCGGGCCGCCGTTATTATGGCGG
>WRKD01000037.1 GCA_009778255.1 Bacillota bacterium | reverse complement strand
CCCATATACTGGTGCTTGCGCCTGCTTCTGTGCAAGAAATGGTAGATCTGCCTTATAAAGCTTATGAGCTGGCTGAACAGTATCGCATGCCGGCCATGATTTTGGCAGATGGCCTTTTGGGTCAAATGATGGAGCCGGTGGTTTTTTCCGAAAAAGAAATAAAACAAGTGGAAAAGCCCTGGGCCACCACGGGTCATGAAAATAAGCGTAAAGCAAATACTATCAACTCTCTCTACCTTAATCCGGTTATTTTGGAAGAAAAAGTGCTGGAACGTTATGAGCGCTATGCTCAAATAGAGGAAAATGAAGTAATATGCGATGGTTATTTACTGGAAGACGCTCAATTAGTTGTGGTAGCCTATGGGGCAACTTCCCGCATTTGCCGCAGCGCTATCAATGATGCGCGCGAACAAGGCTTAAAAGTGGGGCTATTACGGCCGGTAACCCTATGGCCTTTCCCGGTAAAAGAAATATATGAGCTGGCGGTATCGGGTAAACAATTCCTTACAGTTGAAATGAATATGGGTCAAATGGTTAATGATGTGCGTTTGGCTGTAAACGGCAAAACTGCGGTCAGCTTTTTTGGACGCACCGGCGGCATGGTACCCACACCTCAAGAAGTACTCACGAAAATCAAAGAGTTATTAGGAGGTGGGTTGTCATGAGCATAGTGTATCAAAAATCATCTGCGCTCACCGATGCAATTCTAAGTTATTGCCCGGGTTGCGGGCATGGCATAATACATAAGTTGGTGGCAGAAACCTTGGTCGAGCTAGATGTAGTGGGTAAAACAGTGGGCGTAGCCCCGGTTGGTTGTGCGGTACTGGCTTATAATTTTTTCAATCTAGATATGGTGCAAGCCCCTCATGGCCGTGCTCCGGCTGTAGCTACGGGTTTAAAGCGCGCATTACCGCAAAATATTATCTTTACTTATCAGGGCGACGGAGACTTAGCGGCTATCGGCACGGCGGAAACTGTTCATGCGGCTGCTCGTTCCGAAAATATTGTGGTAATTTTTGTTAACAATGCTATTTACGGCATGACCGGCGGTCAAATGGCGCCCACTACCATGCCGGAACAGATCACACAAACTTCACCCTATGGCCGTAAAACAGATACAGCCGGTTTCCCCCTGCGTGTATGCGAAATGCTTTCTACCTTAGATGGTGTAGCGTATGCAGAGCGTGTAGCGGTAGATACCGTACCTCATATTCGCAAGGCTAAATCGGCTATTAAAAAAGCTTTTATGAATCAGGTGGAAGGCCGCGGTTTTTCTATAGTGGAAGTGATTTCCCAATGCCCAACCAATTGGGGCATGGAACCGGTGCAGTCTCTTTCTTGGGTGAAAGAAAAAATGATTCCTTATTATCCTTTGGGAGTATATAAGGATATTTCGGCAAAAGGAGGCATATAAAATGGCGGAATTTAAAATGCTGTTTGCCGGTTTTGGTGGTCAGGGCGTATTATTTAGCGGCAAGGTGGCGGCTTATGCAGGTTTATTGGATGATATGGAAGTCACTTGGCTTCCCTCTTATGGCCCGGAAATGCGTGGAGGCACCGCAAATTGTGGCGTGTGCATATCAAAATATCCTATAGGATCGCCTTTAGTTACCGTTCCCAATGTATTGGTAGTACTGAATGGTCCTTCCTTCGATAAATTTATCGATACTGTAAGCCCGGGAGGGCAGGTATTTATAGATTCTTCAATGGTGGATAGAGTATGCAGCCGTGATGATATCGCATTATTTAGTTTACCGGCTACTAAAATGAGCGTAGAAGAGAACTTAGAAGGTATCGCAAATATGATCATGCTAGGCAAAATGCTTAAAGAAACTGCTTTTTCCAGTATTGAAGTGGTAGAAAAATCTTTGGTAAAATGCGTTCCTGCCCGTAAGCAAGATTTATTGCAACATAATATTCGCGCTATTAAACTGGGTATGCAGCAATAAGAGCAATGCTGGGCCGATTATGTTCATTTAAACAAGCGCCGAATGGCGCTTGTTTAAATGAACAGAGCTTACTCGACTACTCCTGATATATACAAAGCACAAAGCGTAGGGCATGGTCTTAGTTAAACATAGGCCACAGTGAAGGTAATGATTATGTGGTTTGTTCTTTCTTTAATTACGATTTTTTTCTGGGGCGGTTCCGATCTTTTTTCTAAAATGGGCACAAATCCACAGGATAAATATAGCCATTGGCGGTTGGTGATAATGGTAGGCGCAGCTATGGGGTTGCATGCCTGTTGCTATATCGCCTTTTTTAACATACAATATGCGCCCTTTACCATTATTCGCTATTTCCCAGTGGCTTTTCTGTATATCCTGGCTATGATACTTGGTTATGCCGGTTTGCGCTATATAGAGCTTTCCGTATCTTCCCCCATCTGCAATTCTTCTGGCGCGGTTGCTGCTTTACTGTGTTTTTTTATTCTAAAACAGCGTATGAGTGTCGCCCAGTTTTTGGCTGTATCCTTGATCTGTGGCGGTATACTTTTGCTCTCATATTTACAAAAACGACAGGAAAAAATAACTAGATTAGAGAATAGTATATTTGTTCCCCGTAAATACATGGTGGGTTTAATCGCCATCCTTTTCCCGGTGCTTTACTGCTTTATCGATGGCTTGGGCACTTTTATGGACGCTTATTATATGGAAAACCTCATGAGCGAGGCAGAGGCTAATCTTTCTTTCGAGTTTACTTTTTTATTTATAGCAATTATTGGCTTTATTTATTTGACCATTGTTCGTAAGCAGAAATTTCCTCAAAAAAGTGAGAAAACTTTTGCCTTAGGGGCGTTTTGCGAAACAGCCGGGCAGTTTTGCTATGTATATGCCTTAGCCGAAAACCCTATTGTAGCTGCGCCCATGATATCCTCTTACTGCATCTTTTCCGTCCTGCTTTCGCGCATTTTTCTTAAAGAAAAACTCAGCTATGGGCAATACGGGTCTATAGTTATGGTGATGATAGGCATAGCAATATTAGGTTTAGAGTGAAAAACGCTTTAAAGAACTTGAAACAAAGTAGCCGAAACGGAGGTTTACCATGAAAAAATGCTTGCTATGGTTATTGTTGGTACTTTGCGCTATTTTATTATTTACGGCTTGCGCCGGCAACAGCCAGCAGAACAATGAGGGGGAAACGAAACCAAAATTGACTATTTCTACGCAAAGCGACCCTTTTGGCTTTCTTGAAGACGTCGTTAAAGGCTTTCAGAAAATCCACCCCGAGGCGGATATACAGCTTACTAATTATCGGGGGGATTATGAAAATACCGGGATCAGGCAGGCGCGCAATTAATATCCGGGCAAGGCGATGATGTGCTTTCTTTTCTCGGCTTTAATGATCAAAAGTATTTCGACAGCGGCTTGATGGCGGATATTTACCCTATTATGCAAAATGATCCGGAATTTAACGAAGCAGATTATTTCATGAATGTTATTGAGGGTTTCTCCTATAAAAATAAGCTGCTGATATTTCCCATTTTTTATACCTATTGGGAAATATCGGTTAATGAAACGCTTTCTCCCAAGCTTGCAGAAAAATTTAAGCAATATGATAAAATATCTTTAAGAGAAGTGTTCGAGCTGTATAATGGCCCGGAAAACAATGGTAAGTATTATGTAAGCGAAAACACAGACGCGCAGACCGCCTTAGACCGCTACATCAATACTTATGTGGATTTTGAAAAAAAAGAATGTTACTTTAATACTACAGAGTTCATTAAGGGCGCCTCTAAAAACTAGCTTTACAACTCTGCCAAATTAGCGCAACTATCATTTTCTCGTCATTGCGGCCTTCGCGCCGCAAT
>WRKD01000036.1 GCA_009778255.1 Bacillota bacterium | reverse complement strand
GCGTTGGGTCATGAATATGAGGCGGTTATTACAGCGCCAACTTGCACGGAAGATGGCTTTACAACTTTTACCTGCATACGCTGCGGCGATAGTTATATTGGCGATATTGTTCCGGCGTTGGGTCATGAATATGAGGCGGTTATTACGGCGCCAACTTGCACGGAAGATGGCTTTACAACTTATACCTGCATACGCTGCGGTGATAGCTATATTGACGATATCGTTCCCGCGTTGGGTCATGACTATGTGGATACATTTAGTGAAAATGGCATAGTAGATATCGATGGCGAACACGGCGTACTTTACGTCTGCTCCCGCTGTCATGATTCCTATATACGCAAAACGGTTATTAAGTATGATATAGTAACCATCTACAGCAATGCGGACGGTATTAATTATAAAGATCCAAACAGCGTTTATTGCCTGCTTGATACAGGTACTGTATATGATTGGCATAAAGTTTACTTCGGAAGTTGGCAACCACCACATCCTATATTTACCGGGTTTCCTACCAACTACAGCCCTGAAGATTTCTTCACCGGTTCTGTTATATCTCAATATATCTGGACTAAACCTTATAATGAAACGGGACCGGATGATGAAGCAGTTTTTGAGTTCAGTTATAACCTACAGAAGAACGCTTTACGCAGAAAAGTGATTGCCACGACATACTCACCTCCGGATGATCCTCTAAGGAGCCCCTGGCTTTACATGTTCAATGATTGTACTGTAACGGTATTATTGAATGACATAACTATACTTAATCCAAGTACAGCCTGGTATGTTCAGTGGGAAGGTGTTACTCCCGCTTTGCGTAGCATCATAGAAGATACGAGTATTAATACACTGGATTTAAAAATATCTGCGATAAATAACTATACAACTGAGTATGGCCGCACAGAAAAAGCCATGATAATTTTCGGCGGCGCTTTTGCCTATGAGTATGAGGTTTTTAACGACTAATATTTCCGTTCCATAAACCAGCGGCCAACCTTATGGTCTTCCTCCAAAAACATAAAAGTTTCTCGTTTGCCTACGCATACGGTGTAGCGTAAACCTGTACCGCCAGCTTTGCGGCTGGCAGCGGGGCGGATATCTAGTACTTTATCGATTTGGTAACGTTTACCGTCTTCCCAGACAAAGGAACGAGGCCGTATAGTGCCGTCTGCTTTATGGTCAATATTGACGTCTACGTATACTTTATAATCATTGGCGAGATAATCTTGTGAATCGGCCATAATGTATTACACCTCCGTAGGCAAAATAAAACTCAGCGTTTAGCAGCTTAACATGGGGTCTGAACTTTACCTGCTTTAAAAGCAAGTAAAGTTCAGACCTTTAGCAATTCGGAATAATTAGAGGCGCCCATATCCTAAAGGATGAATTATATGATCCGCCTTAGCATTTAATTTGCCAAGATTCTCGTCTATAGTAAGCAGCGCCCGCTGTACGGCATAATGCCCAAAACGCCTGCGTATATTATCTATTGAATATTCCAACCGTTCCGCACGCTCGCGTTTGGCCCCGTCATCGAAAATAGTGACCTGTTGAAAGTGTTCCAGCGGCGCTAGGTTGGTTCCCCGTATACCGATGCCGCGTAATGGTTTTTCCCAGTGAAAGTGTTTGCGTAGCAGTAGCATGGCTGCATTGGTGAGCTCCGAAGAAATCATACTGGGGTGGGGCAAGGCCATTTGCCGTTCGCACCAGGCCAGGTCATTTGTGCGTAAACTGATTTGTACTGTTTTTGCCATCAAGCCCAGATCACGCAGGCGTTCGGCCACACTTTCCGCTAAATTTTGAAATACGATATGCGCGTCCTGCTCATTTTCTAAATCCCGCGGGCAGGTGGTGGAATTGCCTACAGATTTTACCCCTAGTTCATAATTTGTTAACTTGACCGGGGAAATATCTTGGCCGTTGGCATAAGTGTACAGGAACAGCCCCCATTTGCCGAACCAGCTTTGTAGCTTTTTAGGTTCCAACCGGGCAATATCGCCAATAGTTCTAACACCATATTGTAGGAGTTTTACCTGAGTGGAGCGGCCTACGCCTAAAAGATCGGCGGCTGGTAGCGGCCAAACAATATCGCGAAAATTATCTTCGGTAATAATTGTGGTAGCATCCGGCTTTTTCATATCGCTGCCTAGCTTAGAAAAAATTTTATTGAAGCTAACCCCCACCGATACAGTAACGCCCAGTTCGAACTTGACCCGTTCACGTATTTCATTGGCTATGGCCTCGCCCGAACCGAACAGGGTTTTACTGCCTGTAACATCTACCCAGCTTTCATCGAGACCGAAAGATTCCACCTGGTCGGAATAATCCATTAGTATTTTGCGGAAAAGGCGGCTAAAACGCAGGTATTTATCGTAATCTGGCGGAACGATAATTAAATTTGGGCATTTTTGTTTAGCTTGCCATAAAGCGTGCCCCACTTGAATACCATAGGCTTTGGCCTCGTAATTTTTGGCAAGGATTATTCCATGCCGTAGTTCAGCGCTTCCCCCTACAGCTACGGGGCGCCCGCGTAGTTTGGGATGATGCAGCATTTCGACGCTGGCGTAAAAATTATTAAGATCTGCATGAAGTATAACTCTGCCGGGCATGAATATATCTCCTTTAAGGGCTTTTTTAATTATAATACTAAAATAATTAGATGTCAAGAGAGAAAATATAATTTATTTATACTACTACTTGCAATTTATCTGCAAATGATTTATAATTATTAGAGACGCCCTATAGACACTTGTTTCGAACAAGTATTAAAATGAGCTGGAAATTTGGGGCGTTTTGCTTAAAGAAAAGCCTTTCGCCTCTATCATCTCGCTTCTCGCAGCATCCTCTTTGTACGTGGAGGGAAATAGTATGAAATTATCTGAAACACTGGCGCAGCTTCGCAAGGCAAGCGGTTATAATCAAAGCGCCGTAGCGGAATTCATTAATGCTCATTCCTGCAAGCAATACTCGTCAAAAAATATATCTCATTGGGAAACAGGTGTTTCTACGCCGCCTATTGAGCAATTTTTATTACTGTGCGAGCTTTATCGGGTGCGCGATATTCAAGAAGCTTTTCGCGGTTTAGAAACCGAGTTTCGCGGCTTAACAAAACTTAATGCCTTGGGGAAAAGCCGGGTGGAAGAATATATTGCCCTGCTTTCGGGCAATGCGCTTTTCGCTAAAACTGCAGACGAGGAGTATTATTCCAAAGAGCAGCGTATAATACGGCTTTACGATGTGCCTGTGGCTGCCGGCAGTGGTTCTTTTTTGGATAGCGAAGCTTATGAGGATTTTAAAGTCGACAAAACTGTGCCGCCCCAGGCGGATTTTGCCGTTAAAGTTAGCGGCGATAGTATGACGCCGCGTTTTGTTGATAATCAAATCGTTTTCATTAAAAAACAGCAGGTATTGGAAATTGGGGATATTGGTATTTTTGAACTGGATGGCGACGCTTATATTAAAGAATTAGGGCAGGGCGAACTTCTTTCGCTTAATTTGCTATATCAGCCTATAAAAATACATGATTATAATTCATTTCATATTTTTGGGAAAGTGGTGGGCTAACTATGTGCGGCAGATATTATATTGAAATAGAGGAAAAGGAATTGCAGCATATTATTGCCGAGGTTAACAAAAACATGAAGGAATACCCCGAACAGATGACTATTAAGACATCCGGCGAGATATTCCCTAC
>WRKD01000035.1 GCA_009778255.1 Bacillota bacterium | reverse complement strand
CCGACCTTCCTCTTTAGCCAGCACAGCTTCGTCTATGGCAGCTTTAATGGCATGCGAACTTTCCGGTGCGGGCAAAATCATTTCGGCGCGGGCAAATTGCAGTGCCGCCTCAAAGCAATCCAGCTGATTATAAGAACGCGCTTCGATATAGCCGTCATGATTAAGCTTGGAAATTATGGGGGAAGCGCCATGATAACGTAAACCGCCCGCATGTATGCCCGGCGGGATAAAACCATGACCCAAAGTATACATTTTCATCATGGGGGTCAGTTTAGTAGTATCGCCAAAATCGTAAGCATAAGCACCCTTGGTCAAGCTGGGGCAAGCTGTGGGTTCTACACCGATAAGGCGTATGTCTTGGCCAGAAAATTTTTCCGGCGCATATGGCAGGGCTATGCCGCCAAAATTGCTACCTCCGCCTACGCAGCCGATTACAATATCCGGAAAAGCCCCCGCTTTTTCCATTTGCTTTTTGGCTTCCAGCCCAATAACGCTTTGATGCATAAGCACATGATTCAGCACGCTACCCAAACAATAACGGGTATCTTCCCGTAAAACTGCATCTTCCACCGCTTCGCTGATGGCAATGCCTAAACTGCCGCTGCAATTAGGGTCATTTTCTAAAATCATGCGGCCGGCATTAGTAAATTCACTGGGGCTGGATACAACTTGCCCTCCATAGCTTTGCACAAAGATGCGGCGGTACGGTTTGCCTTCATAGCTTACTTGAACCATATAAACCATGCATTCAAGATCAAATTTACTGCAAGCCACAGATAAAGCGCAAGCCCATTGACCGGCGCCGGTTTCTGTAGAAATACGTTTAACGCCCTGCTTTTTATTATAATAAGCCTGCGGTAAAGCGGTGTTAAGTTTATGACTACCGGTAGGGCTATCGCCCTCATACTTAAAGTAGATCTTAGCCGGGGTATCCAGCACTTTTTCCAGGTTTATAGCCCGGCAAAGCGGGGTAGCGCGCCATATACGATAAAAATCCTGCACCTCTTCGGGTATATCGATATAGCGTTCCTGGCTTATTTCCTGCTTGATCAATTCCTCAGCAAATAGGGCCGATAAATCCTGAGGATTTAAAGGCTTAAGTGTACCAGGATGTAACATCGGCGCCATGGGCGCCGGCATATCGGGTAATACATTATACCATTGCTGCGGTAACTCCTGCGGGTCCAAATAGATGCGGTTGGTTAATTCTTTACTCATCTCGGCTCAACTCTCTTTCTTTTTTCTATTCCCTGCATCCTCAAGTGCAGGCTTATTATTATTATAGCAATATAATCGATTTTGTCAAGGATAATTTACGCAGGGGCCGCAACGGGCGTGACCGTGGGGGCGGGCCGTACTCTGGTGAGCCGATTCAATTATAGGGGGCCATTTTTATTAGTTTATTTATATTAGCATCATATGGCACATTAACGCGCACCAGAACATCTGTAGCAAAAAAGAGTTTTTTCTGCACTAATTGCAATTGTACTCCAAATTCTTGCGCCGCTTTATATGTTTTACGGTTATATGCGCCATAAGGATAAGCCAAAAATTTCTGCTCTTGCCATAAAAAGCGCCTTAGCTTTGTCATAGAAGTATCTAAAGCTTCTATAAATTCTTCCTGAGTCATTTCGGTAGCGTTGATATGATATTCCAAATGGCTGTATACTTTGATCAAGCCGCTTTTTTCCATATGCCATAATTGCCCGTAACTAAGAAAAGTATCGTATATTTCCATACCGGTATTAAAAAAAATGCAAGCCGGTACCTGCTTTTCCACTAAAACCGGATATGCTAAATCATGTACGCCTACATAACCGTCATCGAAGCTGATCACAAAATACTTATGCCCTGCCTGGGCTTGGCCATTATAATAATCCTCCAGCGCTATCGGTTCATAACCCAGCTCAATTAAGTCGTCTATATCGGCGGCTAGTTTAGCGGCTGTGGTGGTGATCGCTATGCGCTCTGCGTCAAGAGGTGTTTCTTCGCTAATATCATGATACATCAGTACCAAAAGTTTAGCATGCTTAGTAAAGGGCAAGTGAGCCGGCAATTGCCCAATAAACTGAATGCCAAAGCCATTGATAAAAACTACAGCAGCCAGCGACCCTAGCAATAATAAAAACGCCACAGCCGCTATTATTGCTTTCTTGTTTTGCCATAAAGCCCGAAGTTTCATCTTTCTCCTAGCGCGGTCTTTGACCATAAGATACCATATGCGAGAGTATAAATAGAAATCAGTATGACTAAAAGGCTTTTGCCTGAGGTTAAATCACTTTTATCCACGAAGGAATTGGGCTGCTATAGAGCGAAAATGTATAGATAGTTCATGTTAACTAGCTAATGTTAACGAAGAAAATAATTAAGGAGAATTATTTATGAATAATAACTTAGAGGCGCTAAAAAATATCAACCTGGGCGCCATAAACGGCGGGCAGATATTGCTTGCTTTATTTATCCTGCTTATTTGCCTGTTAGTCATCCGCCTGTTAACGCGTATTATTAACCGTACCATTACACGTTTACCCATAGAGCCTAGCTTACACGGCTTTGTGCGCTCTATAATTAAAATACTGCTCTATTTCCTTACAGCTATTATAGTTGCCGATACCTTGGGCATTTCTATGACTTCTCTGGTAGCTGTATTGGGCATAGCTGGTTTGGCTGTAAGTTTGGCGGCGCAAAATGCCTTGGCTAATGTGGCGGGAGGGTTGATGTTACTTAGCGCAAAGCCTTTTGTGGTGGGAGATTATATAGAATCTTCCGGTATAAGCGGCACTGTTGTTTCGGTTGGTTTAGCTTATACTAAAATCAAGACGCCGGACAATAAAATCATTTGCGCGCCCAATAGCGCGCTTTCCGGCGATAAAATAATAAATTATACAACTGAGTCTGAACGCCGTATAGATATTAGTGTAAAAGCAGCTTATCAAAACGACCCCAGCTTGGTTAGGCAGGCTCTGTTAAGAGCGGCAAACGCAGTTCCAGGCATTTTGCCAGAACCAGCCCCTTATTTCAATACACAATCTTATGAAGAAAACGGTATATGCTATATCCTGCGAGTATGGGTAAATACTGTAGATTATTACACAATAAAAGACGCACTAATAGAACAAATACAACCTGCTTGCGCCGCAGCAGGCGTTATATTGGCTTATCCGCAGTTGCAGGTGAAGCTAACTAGCGACACAGATTTTTCTTTTGTGCAGGCAAATTCCTGATACGCTTATAGATCAACCTTAGCCCTTCTAGAGTTAAAAGAGGATGCACATGTTCTATATAATCACTATACGGCGCTATAAGCGCCGCATAGCCTCCGGCAGCTATGACGGTGGGTTTGGCGGCAAATTCCGCGCTCATGCGCTTAACCAGCCCGTCTACTTGACCGCCAAAACCCCACATCATGCCAGATTGCAAACATTCCGCCGTATTACGCCCAATAACGCGCTGGGGCTTTGTTAAAGGAATATTTTTTAGGCGCGCCGCGCGCTGATACAAGGCTTGCCGGGAAATCTCCACACCAGGCACAATAGCCCCGCCCAAATATTCAGCGGCTGCAGATACGCAATCGAAAGTTGTGGCAGTGCCAAAATCAACCACTATCACATCCCCGCCGTATAGATGATGCGCAGCTACCGCATTAGCAATACGGTCTGCCCCCAATTCCTGTGGCTCGGTCCATAAT
>WRKD01000034.1 GCA_009778255.1 Bacillota bacterium | reverse complement strand
GGAGCTGATTGCCTAAAAATTGGAATGTTGACGGTAAGGTGAACGCAGGCCTAGCATATGCCGCACTAGTTATAAGTGCGGTCGTTACTGCTCCGGCAGACGTAACCTTAACAGCATAAGTGGTATTAGCTATCGCTGGCGAGCGCGTCCATTGATCTGAGGCTATTCCAGCATCATTTTGCGCTATCCTTAAAGAAGGATAAATTTGCAAAACGGATCCTTCAGCGTTATATCCAGTAAAATTAAGCTCTGTGGCAGATAGCAAGAAAATGCTTCGATTTATTGTTGACACAGAGGTGTTGCCGTTTCCTATTGTGTATGGAATTGATACTTCTGCAATATTATGGCGAATATCTGAATCTAGCAACATATAATAATCGTTATTCAGCCAAGTGTCAATTGAATTATTAGCATATGCATTACCGCTAGATGACGTTCCCCAAGCACGAGAGCTATGTGCATATTTACGTATTAGCAATGTTCTGTTATTATTTGCGCTAGGATAATCATGTGCAACGACTAAAAATTCTCGTAAGCCATTGTCTTCTCTTAATGTTATGGTAGTACCAGGAACAAAGTTTTTAAGTGATTGAGTTATCGTATTGTTCCACATGACAATGCTTCCGATAGGCATTTCATCGTATTCTTCTTGTTTCTGTGAAACGCCGAAAGGATTTAAAAAATATGGAGTCTCCATTTCAATCTCCTCGCTAAAATAGCTTGCATAATTCAATATTTGTTCAAGTATCCACTTAACAATGCTTCTTGTGAAAAATCCTCAATATTATTGCCTAAGCTAATTTCCAATATGCTCGTTGAATTATATGGTATGCCATATAACTTCCTGTTCCCAGCCAAAACTAACCCTACCCATTTTGTCGCACTGGTAACGCCTAGCGCACCGAAAACATTTGTTGTGTTATTGGTTGGATCAAACTCTAAGACCGCTGAAGCAGTTCCTGGCACACTGTATATTTTCCCGTTTGGAGCTAATGCTGAACTTTTCCATCTGTTTGCAGACCCAGAAATGTTTTGCGAAGCGATATTAATTGGCACCACAGTTCCAGCTGTAGGATTAATCTCAAGATGTGACCCCAAATTGTTAGGTGTTCCATATGCTTTCCCGTTTGCCGCTATGCTTCCACTGGCCCACATCATGCTACCTACAGCTAACTGCGGCCCCAAGTTATGATATGTCTCATCATTAGGATTTATTTCCAGTACTCGTCGTGCGGTTGCTGGTATGGCATAAATATTCCCATTCGGATGCAATACTCCGCCGTCCCAATTTTCAGCCGCCGTATCTAGTGGAATATTCATAATTTGTGTTGCCGTTCTAGAAACAGGATCAATCTTTAACACCGCTGATGACCTACTCGGAATGCCATACAATTTCCCATTTGGCGCAGCTATTCCTCCCAGCCAATTATTTATGCTTGCTCCACTAACACTTCCAAATGTCGAAACAGTCCTGTTGTCAGGGTTTATTTCTAGGATGTCTGGCGCTGCAGACGGGAAACAATATATTTTGCCATTTTTTGCTAAGCATCCACCAACCCATTTGCTCCCAAGCGTTGATAGAGACCCGAAGGTTACTGTAGTATGGCTTATGGGGTCTATTTCTAAAACTGATGTTGCATTGCGAGGAACACAATATATTTTGCCGTTCGGTGCTAATACGCCACCACTATATTTATTAGCTCCATCAATATTGCCAAAAGTTGAAACTGTCACAGAAGTCGTCTTGCCAATATTTTCCTGTATCGTCTGAACAATACTGTGCCAAATACGGGCGTATTCGTCCTCAGCATTTGGTGGTGCTCCAAATGGGTTCAAAAAATATGGAATGCTCACGCTTATCACCTACTATAATCTCTCTAGAACAGGCCTGAACCCAGCTCCCGTCCCAAGTCCGCTGCCAACAATATCAAAATCCATGTATTGAGCCGATACGTTTCCTCTACCGGAAGACGGCGTGAGTGAATGTATCGTTATCCAGTTCCAAAACTTGTTATGTACGCCATCAAACTTCAAGGCTTCATTTCCAAGATTTATGTCAATACTAGTAGGAATAGGCAAAAAGCTAACTCTTCTTTCGTTTGCAATTATATTATCCCATTCGTTATTTAACGGAAGAGCGCCCATCCAAAGATTACTGACATCCCTGAACTCCGTACCTCCATCAACCAACCTCAATATGTAATTTTCACCGTCTACCATAACCTGTTTGCCTGACACTATTCCTTGTATTCCGAGAAATGAGTAAGGGATGTTGTATAATATGCATCTATCGCATATATAAATCGTCTTTTGTGCAAACTTTGCCTGCACCCATTGTATAATATAATCATCATTTTCATCAGAATCGCGAATTTCTATGGTTCCAAAATTAAAAGCAGGTATATCACCAGCTTGTGGTGCATATCCCGGAAATCCTATCCAGGGATACACGGGAAACTTTTGTTTGACGTTTCCCGTGTATAGTGTGCCGAACTTATGTTTAACTTCTCTGATTCTTTCTGTTCCAAAAGGATTCAAGGAAAAAGGAAGCGTCATTTTTTGTCACCCGTACGCCTTAATATGTATAAGCTAAGTTGCCTTGGTACAATGTGCCATTTACTGTTCTCAAGACAATAACGCTTATTTTGTTTGCAACTAGTTCAGGTAAGTTATTATCTATCCAATCAATATTAAATAACCATGTGACTGCTTTTGGTGTACTCCCCATTTCTATATGTATTTCAAACTCCATCATTTTTCCCATTGGGACAACCGCATTGACAACACCCACCCCTAAATCTATCACTGCACTGAATTTAAATACATCGCCTTCAAGCAACGATTGGTCGCTTAAGTCTATGGTCACGCTTTGTCCAACCAAATCCACTAATAATAAATGCATGTTACGGAACCCTGTTCTGCCAGGAAGACCCGGCGGGCCAGGAGGCCCAGGAGGGCCAGGAACAACTTCGCCTACAGCATCGACAACAATAACATTTCGCCCTTTTAACGAAGGATATAATTTACTGTCTGGAGGGTCTTCAAAAGAATCAAGCTGTGATTGTGTTAACGTTATTGTATTACCAACAATCGCTGGCACAATATAAAGGTCCTTATATGCATCTAAGGCATCCGGCAAGTCTGGCATTGCCGCAGCACTTGTCTCTGTCAAGACCTGTACTTTCTCTCCGTCTTCTGAAGTATAAACATACTGTTTTCTGATCTCGGGATCAGCCATATCACCATCCCCTATATCAAGTTATTCAACAATCTCTTGCCCCTTCTTTTGCCGCCAAGCCTACTTATGTCAACAAAATCCCATTGTACTTGAGCCAACTCTGCAAATGATTCTGCTGAATTAATTATACCGCGTAATATTCTCGCTTTTCTGCTTACACCGCTGATAAAATCGCTTAGTTCGCCATGCAACACTCTCATTTCGTCAGCGTCTAAAATATGCTCCTCATCATTAGCGTCATGATAAGCAACATTCTCAAGTCCTTCGTCTGTAAGTAATACCATAAAATTAACGATATCATTTAAAGATTGCATATTAGTATTTATAGGAAACCCCAGCGAAGAATCTATAACTGATAAGTCAAGTGTAGCATCTATCATTGTTTGTAGCCATGTCATTCTTTCGAATCGCGCATCTTCTATAGTAAGCTCAACTT
>WRKD01000033.1 GCA_009778255.1 Bacillota bacterium | reverse complement strand
AACCGTAACCCAATTTTGCTACGCAAAATTAAGGGTTCGATTCCCTTTATTAAATGCTCAAAAAAAGACCACCTTATGGGTGGTTTTTTGTTGGAGCGGGTGATGGGAATCGAACCCACGTAGCTAGCTTGGAAGGCTAGAGAAAAGCGCAGTTACGAATATTGCGATCCATTGTCTATTCCATAGTTTGACAACAAAAAAGTACATATAAAGTCTCGCCGATATAGATATTTATTCAATTATTTGTAACAAAATTTTTGTTTCTGGTGCTTTATCGATATATATTTAAT
The DNA here is from genome assembly GCA_009778255.1 of Bacillota bacterium. Lineage (GTDB taxonomy): Bacteria > Bacillota > Dehalobacteriia > UBA4068 > UBA4068 > WRKD01. The sequence continues at coordinate 3,353 of WRKD01000033.1, read as the reverse complement.
GGCTACTAAAAAAAACGCCTTGAAATCTATGGGTTCTGAGTTTTCCTCCCCTTTTCTGTGCTTAGTTATGAGCGCAGGTTTTTTATCTAAGAGCGGTTATCTGGGTTTTCCTCTGTTACTTTTTGCTGCAATTCTATTAAATGGCTTATCTGCCTTAAAACATACTCTTGGAACTCTGGTCTTAACGTTTTAAAAGTAGTTAAGATATGCGTTAAGCGAACATCCGGTACATTAGCAAACATTTCGCCTTCGCCTGTTCGAAGCCATATCTCACTTACATTGTACGTGAAACATATTAATTTTATGATCCTATCGTTTACTTTGCGCTTATTTAACTCTATGCCAGCTATGTAACCATTTGATATAGAAATACCTTTCGAAAAATTAGCTTGCGATAATTTTAAAGCTTGTCGAAGCTCTTTAATCCTTGTATTTACGGGCATGAAAATACCTCCTCTTATAAAACAATGATATCATGTTTACTTTCACAATGCAAGTGACCATTTCATTTCGGGTATTGACTTGCTAACAATGTTATGTTATTATACTGATATAGTTAGTAAAGGGGAGGGTTGAAAATGTGTGATAAAGATAAAATAGAGAAACTGAGCAAGGATTTTATGGCGCTATCAGAAGAAGGTAAACAATACACCTTAGCAGTGGTTGACGCTCTTGCTTATGCTACAGCACTTACAAAAGACTCGCAAGAAGTTTCAGCATAATCTTCCAGCCATTATATTATTATCCAAACCCCAACAGACGGGAGGTGACAACAATGGCAACAGTCAGAGAGCGACTTGACGAAATGGAGGCTAACTTCCTAAACGAGGCTAATGACGAGGATACCCGGGAATGGCGTGATGCCTTGACGCATGAAGAGGCTATGCTTGTTGCAGAATGGGATGAACATTGGAATGCCGTAATGGATAGGCTAGAAAGGGATATCGCGAAAGCGGCGGCTCAATGAAGCATGTAAAAATTAAATATGAAAATAGGCGAAAGAGTGCTACGAGCGCTCTTTTGTGCGTCTTAATCACCCTAGTATTACCCTGATTCATATTATACTACATCTAGTGTTAAAAAAGAGGGGTTGTTATTATTAAAACTTATTTTGAACAAGCATGGCAATGCTACTGCTGCGGTTATACTATGGATGCATTATCTACTGTCTCAGGACAGGAAGCACCAAAGGACAATGATATAACAATGTGTATAAATTGTGGCGCTCTACACGCTAGGCATGGAATGAAATGGGAACACTTAACAGATCAAGAATACTCAGAATTACCGGAAGAACTCAAACACTTATTATCAAAGCTGGAGTTAGCACGGATGTCAGAATAAAGGGGGGCTGTAATCGATGAAAATTGTAAAAGCACCTAATGCGCAAAATAACACCTGGCAAGCGTTTATTGAAGGCATTGAGGCTGTTGACTTTATAGGCGGGCAAACGTGTCAAAATGTAGCCTTTGGTGTGTTGTTTACCTCTGACGATTTCGGCGAAACGATATCGCTAACTTGTAGAGAGCGGCAATGGGCGCTGCCTTTTGAGGCTGTAGAAATATTGATTAGCAAAGTGAGAGCAGAGAAAGGCGTGGTGTAATGCATATCAAACGTATTATTTGGCAATACCGACGTGATTTCCGGGCAGAATATGAGTGTGAGCACTGCGGCAATATATTGACCGATCGGGGCTATGACGATACTTTCTTTCACACTAGCGTAATACCGGATATGACTTGCCCGCTTTGCGATAGACAAGCGGACGATAGCTACAGGCCATTGGCGCCAAAATATCCGGACGGAATGCAAGTTTGAAGCTGAGAAATTGTAGTGGGATGGGTAAAATGCTAGACTATACAGAGAGTAAAGTTTATACAATCACTAAAAGCCGCCTAAATGATAGGCGGCTTTAATAATATACAACGTTACTAGACAATTAGGTTAATCGGTTAATGCTAGGCTATGATAACATTATAAAAATAAAAATTCCGTATGTAGGCGTCTTTGTAGCTTCAGCCCTGTGGTAAATTGGAGGATTCGTATGAAAAAAAATGATGACCAAATGCCAGAATACCTATTTGATTTAGAAAATGACATTATTTCCCTTACTCCAGAAGAAGCTATCAAAGTTCTTGCTTTCGTTGAGATTTTACAAAAAGAATGTAATCCTTAACTTTTTCAGTTTCTTGATCATTTAGATTTTTTACAGCTTCCATAAGATCATTAATTGGTTGTGAATGATCTGAAAGACCAAGAAGATAATCGGTAGTCGTTCCAAAAAAATCAGCAATTTTTTTAACAGAATTTGCATTAGGAACTGCTCCATTTTTCCATGCCGTTAAGCTACCGGAAGATAGGTTTAACTTTTTCGCGACGGCATTAACATTGGTTTTATTTCGTTTTGCTAACAAATCATATCTTTCAAAAAAACACATTTTTAGCTCCTTTTAGAGGATATTCTTTCAATCCTTATACACAAGAAGGTAGATACTTAATCATTAAATCTTAAATAAGTGAAAAATAATATTGACAATCTCACATTTATGAATTATACTTCTAGGCAAGTACAGCTATCCACGATAATAAATCGTTTTTCTCAAAGAAAATTATACTACAAAATAAATATAAAGGCAACAGTTTTAGGAGGTATTCACTATGGTAAAAAGCTACGTAAAAACTAAAAAAAAAGTAAAAGGCTTTACCGAAGAAGAAAGAAGGCTACGTATCCGCATGCTAGAGTTGGATTTTACGGTTGACCGACTAGCCGCTGAAATTGGTATTCGACGGCAAGATGTAACTGCCGTTATTATTGGCACTAGCAGATCGCCGCGGTATGTGTTCGAAGTCTACAAACGACTGGGAATAGAGCAAATTAATCAAGATTTGCTCAACCTAAATTAAAAGGAAAGAAGGTATTAGAAATGGCAACACAAGCAGAAATCAATAGACATGCAAAACTAATCATTGAAACTCACAATGGCCAAATGTTCTACAACTTAACGGAGGCACGAAAGATTTTAGGATTTGGAGCAAGTTCTATAGCACGAAAACTGCATGAAGCTGGAGTAACCATTCAAACAAAAGGTTCTGACAAAATAGTAAGTGCCTACGGTATAGCAGAGTGCGGTCTACATGATCGAAAAGCTGCAATTGATAATGCTGCTTGGAGAGGCAAAGCTAATGACAAGAGCATAGCCTTGTAGGCATTGCGTTGCTTAACAATGACAAGGCGTAGAAAACAAAAAAAACAGAGGAAACGCCATGAAGAAAAGAATCGTAGCGAGTATTGCGATACTTGAGATCATTTGCTTGATTGTTGCCTTCTGTGCTGGCTGCAGACAGGCCGACCG
>WRKD01000032.1 GCA_009778255.1 Bacillota bacterium | reverse complement strand
GGGCAAAACTTAAACACACAATACTTAATAAAATGGTGTTGATAACTTTACCGGCGGTGGAGCCGATCATAAAATTCTTGAACTCCGGTACTGTAAGGGCGTAAAGAAAAAACAGTATTATTATGAGGGTTTTTATCATAAAATCGCGGTTCATTTTTTGAAAAGCTTTGTCTTTTTTTCTGTTTATTTCTCTTAAAATAGCATTGTCATCTACTACATCCAGAAAAATATCTGCCATACCTTTTCTTTCATTATATTCAAAAACTATAGCTTTTTTAGCAAAATTGTCGAATTTGGGGCCAAGCTGTTTATTGAGTATTTCCATGGCTTGGCGAAAAGAGTAGCCATTATTTTCACAATTATTAATAAATTGTACAAAATAGGGGCGAATATTTTCATGAATGTATTCATCACTTTCTAGGGCTTTATGGATAGCTATAAAAACGCCTTCATGCGCTAAAGGACAAATAATGTCTTCCGCATCCATAATGCTTTCTAACCTTTGCGCTTTTAAACTTTTCGATTGCATAATAAAGACGGTGAAAATCACTATGACCACCGATACAGCAATAGCTACACTGAGTGTAAAACTTTTCATAAATAATAATACAGTAAAAACCAACAATACAAAACCTACACATAGGGCAGAGGTAAAGCTTTCTAAGGTTAAAGGCCAGTTTAAATCTAAGATAGCATTTTCTACCGCAGTATTATATTTTGAAATAAGGCTCTCTTTGCTTTTAGAAATAGCTTCCTTCCTGCGCCGCGCAATATATCTTTGCGCGTTTCGCTTGCTCACACTATCTAAAAGATTTTCTACTATCTCCCAAAAAAACTGACGTATACCTTCAAAAATTCGTACATTAAACACAACGTTTATAAAAATAAATACTGCACATGCCAATCCCAGGGCTAGTTTTACCGAGGTAATCATATATATACCTCGCTTTCTTCATCATTTACAGGAGCGCTTAGAAATTCAAACCGATTTCTCTTAATACCGGATTTGAGCATTTGTTCGCAGGTTTCCTTAGTAATACTGCCCACTCGCTTATGTTGCCCAACAATTCTTAATATAGCATGGGTGTGCGGATCTTCTTCTACATCTTCATAAGCAAAGCTATATATTTTATTCACTAAAGGTTCCAAGCCATCCGAGCCAATTACTTCGGATATAGAAGTAACCTTGCGGCTGCCATCTGCCAGCTTTTCAATATAGATTATAAATTTTATTGCATTACAAATATTTCTTAAAGCCAGCTCGGCCGGTTCATTCGATATCATCAAATAAGCAGTGAGAAAACGTAAAATAGCCTTTTTGTCCCCTTCGGCATGCAAGGTGGTGAAAAAATAATGCCCCGTTTGCGCTGCCCTCAAAGCCGTGGCAAATTCCGCCGGCGTTCTTAATTCTCCTGGCCCAATCCAATGCGGAGATTGGCGCATAGCATTGACCAGCAAGTTTTCCATAGTAGCCGGAGAAGAATCGTCATCATCGGCTACGGATTCGTATTGCAAAACATCATTTATTATCCTGCCTTGAGCATCTTTTTGCAAAAGCCGCATCTCGGAGGGGTTTTCTATAGTGATTACCCGCGAGAGAGGGTTTATTTCTTTCACCAGAATCTCGTTTAAGGTAGTTTTACCGCTACCGGTTGGCCCAACGGTTATCCAAGATAGATCTGCTTTTGGAATAAGCGATAAGAGTCTGAACATATTACGGGAAAAAGATTGATTTTGTATCATCCTTTCTGCGGTAATAGATTTTTTATTAAATTTTCTAATTACGAAAGCGGATTGACTATAGGGCGAGATATCTGCATGGGTAGCGTTTACGCGGTATCCTTCCACCGTTCTGGCATTCACCATAGGAGTTTTAGGAGTAAGGCGCATTTTTGATACGCCAATGAGTTTTTGGATGATACGCTCCATATGCTCCCGGTCACTGAACTGTTTATCTAGAATTAGTGTTCTGCCTTCGCTTTCAACAAAAGTCTGATTATAAGCATTGCTGCGTATCTCGTCTACCGATGGGTCTTCCATTGCTTTGGTTATCGGTCCATAATGAGTAATTTCATCGGCTAAAGCAATTTTTAGGGCAGCTAAATTATCGAAACCTTCTACACTGAACAACTGTTTATGCTCCGATTTACCTGCCTGCTGCTCATCTACGAATTCATTGATATAAACAATGGTCATTTCCCTTCTTTTGGCGGGATCGCTTTCTCGGCGAAAAGCATTGGTAGCTGCGCGGCTTACATAGCGCTGACACATATCCAGCGCTTCTTCAAAACTGATTGCGGTATATTTATTCAAACCAGCGGCATCTAATGCCGCTAGGCCGGCAGATGAAACTTTAACTGCTTTTTGTTGCATCTCGCTGATTATTGCCCGTGTAAGCATAACCAAAGCCTCCTTGCCTTTGTCATTTGTGAGCCTTTAAGCGATTAACGATCGTCGTACATGGAACCGCTGACAGTAATTTTAATACCATCTATATTGAAAGCCGGCGTTTCCAATAAACCATTGCCCTCTGTTTCAGCATTTGATTCTGAGTATTTATCAAAATCTAGCGTTATCTTCTTGGTTTTTGCCAAAACGGCATATTCCCCATTCTTCATATTTACATGTGTATACATTTTGCCTTGCGGTACTTCTAGCTTAAACAGTATCTGTGTGGTCTCTTCTACCAAATAAATATCTTGGCCAGAGATACTATAATCTGTACGTTCTTGATATTTATAATTTTTATATTCTTGCTCTGTAGCAGATTCCACATATCCTTCCATTACTTCCCTATATAGCTTATCTACTGTTTCGTTTTCATTTGCTTCTTCAGCCCGCGTTTTGGTTGTGGCCAGCCTAGTAGTTTTTTTAAGGGTATCGCGGTTTTCTATTTCAGCTGGCTCAATAATCAAAAGCCCATTACCATCTGCTCCATATTTAATCTCGCCTAATTTTGAAGATGCTTTATCTTTACGCGCATATTCCAAGCCTGAATCGTAACAGAAAGACTGTATGATTTTTTCTACCAATTCTTCGTGCTCCAAGGTATAATCTTCGGTGTTCTTATATTGCAATGTATGCACCGTACATTTATATTCGCCTACCGGATTGAAGTAATAGCCCGATTTTATGGGCCAAGCATACTGTTGCAGCAGTTTATCTGTAGAAAACACTGCATTGAGATAATGGCCCATACCACTTAAATGCTTATCTAAAGCTGCTGCTTCACGATCTTTTTCATAAATACTTTCCATAGTATGGATGGTTTCCCAAGTAATGAACGCGCTACTTTGACCAACAAATGTGCGTTCATATTGCCCTTCTACTGCTTCCCAGCCATATTCCACATTATTCTCGTCCAAATGGCACATATATCTTATAACTTTAAAGGGATAATGTGTGCCCTCCCAATATATATCCAGCTTATCTGCAGAATTGCCATTGGATAAAGATCGCTTGCCGTATTTTTTCACAAATATATTCATCGCATCTACAGCAAATGCTTTTCCGCCTTCGTCTATTGGCTTATGCACCGGCTTTTGATAAGTCAGTTCATCCATGCCATTATACACATTAGCGATATATACAGTTCGACAATCTATG
>WRKD01000031.1 GCA_009778255.1 Bacillota bacterium | reverse complement strand
CAAGTCCGCAATGACGGGGATATTTAGGTAATTAGTCTCATTTTGATCATTTTGTTAGTGTTTATTCTGGTTTCTAGAGGTGCCCTTTACTAAATATCGCATAATCATCATTATCATTCTGTTTTTTAAAGGTTTTTATTGTCTACCAAAGCGGGAAGGGCTCAAAATTGATTTTTATCGCCAACACACACACTTAATTAGGCACCCTTTGTTTCGCGAAAACCATGATCCTGAATACTTGCGGGCTTTAGCCCGCCTTAGAATTATATGAAACGCTCAATGCCATATATCAAGATACTGGAGAACCTTCGCTTCCGGAAGGATATAAAAATTAAGATTGTTGTGCAAAATACATCAGCAAATATGCAAAGTATCAAGTTACTTTAAGGTTTAGATATAATAATTAAAATATTTTAGATTAAATATGAGTATTCTAATTTTAATATGTATATTTATAAAACTAAAAACCATCATTACCGCATATGCTAAAGTGCGGTTTTTTTATTTTTAACATGCATCGATGAAAGTTTTGTAGTATAAAATTTTTTTGCAAATATCTCTTGACCTTCAAGTTACTTTATAAGGTACACTTAAAGAGGATATAACAATACACAAAGGAGGCGATTATTATGAGGTATACGATATACACATCGGTATGGGGAGCACTGGCAAAAATACGTACTTTCCATAAGTTAAAAGTGGGCGCATCGCGTAAGATAATTGTTGGTTTTCTCCTAGCGATTATTTGCCTTAGCAGCTATAATGTTTTTCAGGCTTCCGGTAAATATATTCAGGGCTTGCCAGAGCAAAGCGCAGATTTATCTTATAGCATGGCTATGCCGGAAGCGGTAAATAAAATAAATGTTAGCCTTTTATTGCAAAACCGGGAAAGCTGTAATCCGTCAGATTTATATGATAAATACATTAATCACTTTGATAGAAGCGAATTTAATGTAGTAGCAGTATATGAAAGAGAAAATAGTAATGATGAAGATAAGTTAGCTGAAGAAAAGTCCGTTGAAAAAAAGCTTGATGAAGCGAATACAGATGAAGAGCCGGCTAAACAAGATGTGCCGCGACAAGAAAAAAAAGTTAAAGCGGCGGCAAAAAGCAAAAAAGTCAATATGCTGTTGCCGCAAAAAGGTGCCGGTTATGAAGTGGTTTGTTCATCTTGGCCGCATCATCAATGGGGAACAGAGGAAACAATAGCATATGTGCAAAAACTGGGCGAAGAATGGGCCAAATTAGGATACGGCATTATAGGGATTACAGATTTAAGCCTGCAAAACGGTGGGGAAATGCCTAATCACGATTCGCATCAGAATGGCGTCGATGTGGACCTTTATCTAATAAACGAGGATAAGGTGCATATTTCTAATAAAAACAATAAGCAAAGCTATTCGCAGGATAAAGTAAGGGAACTAATACAAACTATACTGGCAACCGGCGAGGTAGAGCATATTTTCTATAATGATGCAGCTATGATCAAAGAGTTCGTCGGTATAGTGAAAAAATGGGATGCTCATGACGGACATTTGCATATTCGCTATAAACAGCCTTAGCCATAAAATTTCAGATTAAAAAAGGGTTTTAGTGCGTGGACATATAATATAGTCTGTTATGAAAAAAACGCTGCAAAGCAACTAAGGAGGATAATCAATGAAGGTTTTTGCTTCCACGCATATAAGAAATGTGGGTCTTGTTTCCCACCAGGGGGCCGGTAAAACAAGCCTGGCCGAAGCCCTTATTTATAATACCGGGGCGGTTAACCGTTTGGGCAGGGTCGATGACGGTAATACCGTTTCCGATTATCACCCGGAAGAGCTAAAGCGTAAAAGTACGGTCAATACCTCTCTGATGGCTTGCGAATGGCGGGATAATAAAATCAATGTTTTAGATGTACCCGGTTTTTCAGATTTTTTTGGCGAGGTAGTCAGTACTTTACGTGTGGCGGATAGTTTGGTAATGGTTTTGGACGCGGTGGCCGGGGTGGAAGTCAGCACAGAAATAATCTGGGAGCTGGCAGATGAAAAACAAATTCCCTTGATAGCTTTCATCAACCGTATGGATAGGGAAAATGCCGATTTCTTCAAGGCTTATGAAACAATGAGCCAGAGTTTAAGCAGGCAAATAATTCCGGTGCAAATACCCATTGGCAAAGAGTCTGGTTTCGAGGGTATGGTAGATTTGATTACCATGAAAGCATATAAATACGATAACGGCAAATCTGCCGAAATATCCATTCCCCCCGAAATACAAGATGAAGTAGATCATTATCGCGAATTGATGATAGAAGCCGCTGCTGAGGGCGACGACGAAATTACCCTGAAATATTTGGACGGCGAGGAACTGACCGATCAGGAAATTATTTTCGGATTAAAAGAAGGACTACGCCAAAGCAAAGTAGTTCCTGTGCTGTGCGGCTCGGCTACCAAAAATATCGGCGCAGATAAACTACTCGACTTACTGGTAGATTATGCCCCGGGGCCTAAAGATAATCTGCCGCCGCAAGCTGAGAATGGCCCGACAGCCGCTTTAGTATTTAAGACTATGGCAGACCCTTATGTCGGGCGTATCAGCATGTTTAAAGTATATTCCGGCAAAATGAAAGGCGATTGCACTTTATATAATACTAATAAAAGCGCTGATGAGAAAGTTTCGCAACTATCTACCATGCAGGGTAAAACCGCCATACCTTTGCCCGAATTCCATGTGGGGGATATCGGTATAGTGAGCAAGCTTGCCGTCACCACTACCGGAGATACTCTTACCGTAAAAGATAGCGGTATATTATTGCCGGGAATCGATTTTCCGGCGCCCACCCTCACTGTGGCTATAGTGCCTCGTACCAAAGGCGATGAAGATAAACTGGGCAATGCCGTGAACCGCATGTTGGAAGAAGACCCCACATTGAGATATGAAAAGAATGCGGAAACGCGGCAAACTTTAATTACCGGTATGGGTGAAGCTCATGTCAATATCATAATAGACCGCCTGCAGCGTAAATTTGGCGTAGAAGTAGACCCTGTAGAGGTAAAAGTGCCATATCGCGAAACCATACGCGGCAGTGCGCAAACCGTGGAAGGCAAACATAAAAAACAAAGCGGCGGCCATGGGCAATATGGTCATGTGAAAATCGATATTGCGCCCGATTATGAAAATGATTTTACTTTTGAAGAAAAGATTTTCGGCGGGGCGGTGCCCAAACAATATATACCGGCAGTGGAAAAAGGTATGCGCGAAGCTATAACAGAGGGCATATTAGCCGGTTTTCCTGTAACAAATGTAAAAATAACCCTGGTAGACGGTTCTTATCATGAAGTGGATTCCAGTGAAATGGCATTTAAAATAGCCGCAAACCTGGCCTTTAAAAGAGCCTGTGAACAAGCTAAACCGGTACTTTTAGAGCCAGTAATGGATGTGGATATTTTAGTGCCAGACCAGTATATGGGCGATATCATGGGAGATATCAATACAAAGCGCGGTCGCATCATGGGCATGGAAAAGCAGGGCAAACGTCAATTGATTCGCGCTCAGGCGCCCCTTTCGGAAATGCACCGCTATGCCATAGATTTAAAATCTATCA
>WRKD01000030.1 GCA_009778255.1 Bacillota bacterium | reverse complement strand
AAGTCCGCAATGACGGGGATATTTAGGTAATTAGTCTCATTTTGATCATTTTGTTAGTGTTTATTCTGGTTTCTAGAGGTGCCCTTAAATAAGAGGAGTAAGATACATTTGCATGTATAATCGTAGTAAATATTCAACGGACAGAACTACTTGATATTTTTGTAGCTATAGCTTATACTTTAGCTTAGCAGCCTTATGTATCTTGCGTGAAGAATTATTCAAATCAAGGGGGATGAAAATGTATAATCTGTTAGAGCTTAACAATTTTCGGTGCTTTAAGAAGTTCTCCATGGAACTTAAGCCTATAACCCTTATCGCGGGAAAAAACAATACCGGAAAAAGCAGCATTCTTGACGGTTTATTTCTATTTCAGAACTATGCCAACCCGGATGCTTTTATTAATCTTCTCGGCTTTCGGGACATGAAAAGCATTGATACATCGGCAAGTACTGTATGGTCACCTCTCTTTTATAATATGAATACACAGGAAACCATAAAAATATGCTTAAATGACAAATATTCACTAAGACTTGAAAAAAACGATGCCTATGCGCTGTCCTCTAATGATCTCGGTATACTTAATGGTAAAGTTGATTTTTCATCTGCAAATTATGCCCTTTCATGTAATTTCGAAAGAGAACGCAAGCAGTTTATTGGGGATTATATGCGTAGTAATGAAAAATTGAACCATAACTTAGTTTTGCTTGGGCGCAATAATGTTTCCATCCAAGCAAACGATGAGTTTATTCAATACCTTGGGCCGCATATCTCATTAGACGATATCACTGTTGCAGATTTGTTTGGGCAAATTGAGTTATCACAAAACAAAACAGATAAAAATAAACTTATTGATGTATTAGGGATACTCGATGAAGGTATTGTTGATATTAAAACAATAGCGGCAAGCGGCCTTGTTCAGTTGTATTTTACAGATAAAAAAGGGGTAACGCTGCCAATCCATACAAAAGGCGATGGCATAAGAAAACTGCTTCATATCGCATTAGTGCTGCTTACAAAACCAGGGTGCATACTTTTACTTGATGAGGTGGAAAATGGTCTGCATTATTCATTGCACGCTAAGTTTTGGGAAATGATTTCAACTTTGGCAGTACAAGAAAAATGCCAGGTAATTGCCACAACCCACAGCTACGAATGCATTAGTGGGGCATTAGAAGGCGTCAAGGCTGCTACTCTGGAGGACAGTTTTGCCTACACGCGTCTGGATAGAAACGAAAACGGCATCTCCCCCAAGACATTTACAAGCGATATGCTGGAACGTGCCCTTGATTCAGACTGGGAGGTCAGGTAGCATGGGAAAAGAAAAAAACAAGAAAAATATTAGCCAACCTAACATTATTTTATGTGAAGGTGACGATACATTTTATTTTATTAAAGGGCATCTTGAATACCTTCAAAAAAATGAAGCGGTTTTTGAGAAATTTCAAGCCTTTGATTTTGGCGGAAATAAAGAACTCCCAACCTTTTTATCAGATGATCTGCCTGTAAAGCCTGGGTACGATAATATTACCTCAATAATAATTATTCGAGATTCGGAGGATAATTTCGATAGCGCTGTACAAGAAGTAAAGTCTGCATTGAAAAAAGCCGGCCTTCCTGTGCCTTCTGAACCAAATACAATAGAGCAGGATGATAAAATCAGGGTGGCCTTTTCTTTGTTTCCTTCGCTGTCAAATATCAAGCAAAATGGCACTTTGGAAGACCTCTATATAGAAAACCTTGTAGAAGTCGGGGTAAATAGTGTTTTGGATGACATTTATGCTTTTTTGGATGATTTAAAATCAAAGGGCCGTAGTTTTACATGGCCGCATAAAACAAAACTACACACATATTTTTCCGTAACGAATGATTACGTTACTATGAAGGTTGGAGAAGCCACAGAAGCAGGGGCTTTTGATTTTGAGTGCGCTAAAATGAATGTGCTGAAGGAACTGCTAAAAAACATTGCTATGGCAAAGCCGATCTTTCCGTTGGCCGCTACCTCGGCGGCGGATGAGGCCATTTTGAAATTGTGAGCAAAGGCCGATCCCGCTGTTATGCCGAAAACCGCCATCACGGAATTGCTATTGCCGCTGCCCGCCAGGATCAGTTGGCGAAAGGGGCAGCCGCCCAGCTTTAAGAGGATTTAATATCTTAAAATAGAAGTTAATACGATGTATTTGCGTGTATTTTTGTAGCGGAGATTGGCCAGCAAATTGAAAAAGCGGAAATAAAGTGATGGGATAACGAAAAAATCAGCCAAAAACTACTTGGCTGATTTTTTTCGTTGTTATTGTAAAATTCACTAGAGCCGGTTTTTTATGAACACCATAGTTTTATAGTAAGCTTAATTTTTATCCAATGTAATTTCCTGGTCTTCCTTAAGAATCAGCGAATTTGGGGCTGCAGCCGCAAAAGCTGTAGCTATAGCCATGTCGAAAGATGCATCGGGAGAATCCGGGTTTGTATGATAAGGTATATTATGCTGTGCGCCTATAGTTTTTGCGCATGCGGCTGCTTCAGCAGCAGACATATTATATATGCCATCACAAACAAAAAACGCATAATCAAGCTTTTTTTCGGCAAATGTTTTCATTTGATCGGTAGTATCTGTATCTCCGGATACATATACCTTAATACCGTCTATGGTGATTATGTATCCAACAGCCATAACTAACCAAGGATTATTAGGATCAAGCGGGCCTTTTGTAGTATGTAAGCTATTTTCCGCCGCAACTGCCTCAATTGTTATGCCTTTAACATTGAAAGTTTTCAGCTTCCCCTCAGAAATAGCGTCTGCCACTCTTATTATAGTACAATCCGGATTTTGAGTTTTAATTTTTTCTAGATCATTATGGTCACTATGCTCGTGAGTTATTAAAATAATATCTGCCGGCATATCATAGCCATTCCCAATATAAGGATCAACATACATTACCGTGCCATTTTCTGCCGTAAATCTTAAACTGGAATGCCCTTGGTATAACAGTTTTGTGCCTGATTCCACAGTATTTGCCAAAGGCTTTTTGCCAATATACACCGTTTGCGCGGCAGGTTCCCAATCTACATCTTTACCTAACGCTTCTGCTATAGCACGAGCCGGCACATAGGTAGTTCCATCAAAAATTAGCGGTTCCACAACTTTGCCGTTAGCATCTTTGGGCGTAATTTTAGTGCCATCCACAACAATGCTGATCCCGCCATAGGTTACGGAAATCTGCTTGGTTGCTGCATCTGCTATGGCCGGTATTACTAGGTATAGTATCAGAGCCAGCCCCATAATCACACACAAAGCAAAACGAGTATTCTTTTTCTTCATTGTTATCGACCTCCTACCTCTTTTTTTATTTTTATTGTCAATTTAATGTTGTCATTCTACTGTAATAGAATAGTGTTGTCTCATTCTATCACAATAGAACAGATAAGTCAATATAATTATCAGTGCGTCTTTTAATTTCTACATTGGAAAAAGGGTAACGAGTGTAGATAAACAGGGTGTAGATAAAAATTATTGGTGTTTTAGTTTGCTTTAGTGTTGTCATTCTGAGCGAAGCGAAGAATCTTGTGCCCAAGCATCTGA
>WRKD01000029.1 GCA_009778255.1 Bacillota bacterium | reverse complement strand
CTATTCCCAGCGAAATAAACACCCGCCACAGCAAGCATTATCTTCAACCGGTACATTTTGATTTACGCGTGCCCAAAACTAAATGGGTAGTATTAAGGTATCCCAATCCCTCTATGGCTCAAGAAGCCGCTATGAGCACGGAAGATTTTGAAGATTTTTACTTTAAGGTATGCAATTTCGATTATGCTAGCATGAGTAGGGCTATGGATCCATTACTTGAACTTATGAAAAAAGCCGATAAAGTTGAAATTAATGGTCCGGGAGTGGATTTGCGTTTTAGAATAAAAAATATCGGCGCGGTAAAATGCGACGGGCAGTGTAATATACCAGACGGCGAGATTTATACTGCCCCTGTAAAGGAAAGTGTAGAAGGCTGGATAAAATTCAATACGCCCAGCCCCTATCAAGGCAAAGTATACCAGAATGTAGAGCTCACCTTTAAAAAAGGCCGTATTGTAGAGGCCAAAGCTGCCTCTAACACACAAGATTTGCAAAGCATCTTTAGCACTGACGAGGGCGCGCGTTATATAGGAGAATTTGCTTTCGGCTTGCATCCTGCCATCACTAAGCCAATGAAGGATATTCTTTTCGATGAAAAGATTTCCGGCAGCTTCCATTTCACGCCAGGCAACTGCTACGATGAGGCGGATAACGGCAATAAGAGCAGTATACACTGGGATTTGGTTTATATTATGCGCGAGGAATATGGCGGCGGTAATATATTTCTTGACGGGCAATTAATACAGAAGAACGGCTTGTTTATTCCCGAAGCCTTACAGGGGTTAAACCCGGAAAACTTAGGTTTTTAAAAAAGGGGGAACTATGAAAAAAGAAACCATAACCGTTACTTATGACGGGAACAAGCAACATTTTACCTCCCAAGGCATTAGCTTAATAGAGTTACTTAAGGAAATGCCGCCGCGTTCCATAGCGCCGGTTGCGGCGGTGATCAATGGCAAGCTGCAAGAATTAGATTACCGCCTCTATATCGACAGTCAAATTGAATGGTTGGATTATAACAGCGACGGCGGGCATCGTATTTACAAACGCAGCCTGGTCTTTTTGCTTATGACAGCATCCAGTGAAATGTTTCCGGAGCATCAGCTTTGGGTTAGCCATTCTCTGGAAAATGGCCTTTTTTGCCGTTTAAAAGGTGTACCGCCCGTAGACGAGCCGGAAATAGCCCTTTTAGAAAACCATATGCGAGAATTAGTGCAAGCCAATATTCCCATAGCGCGTTATCAAGTAACACGTGAAGACGGGGCCAGTTTCTTCTTTTCTCAGGGCAAAGTAGACAAAGCCCGTTTAATACTGCGCCGTAACAGTCACGACCTAAATCTTTATACTATCGACACAGGAAAAATCTGCCTTACCGAATACTTTTTCGGAAGACTTGCAGCAAGCACCGGTCTATTAAGTGATTTTTCTCTGCTGCCCTTTGAAGACGGTTTCGTTTTACGCCTGCCTAACCGTAGTTTTCTGGGTAGAAATGAGCGCGATTTTTCTAATCCCCGCCGTATCCAAGCAACCATTAATGAATACCGCGACTGGGTAAATCTGCTGGGTATAAGTACGGTTACAGATTTGAATCGCACCATTGAGAAGGGGGATTTTTCCGAGCTGGTACTGATTGCCGAGACTTTACAAGAAAGAATGTTGCACCGTATTGCCGATAATATAGTGGCAGAATACCCTAAAGTACGATTAGTATTAATTGCCGGACCCTCATCTTCCGGTAAAACCACCTTTACTCGGCGCTTAGGTATTCAGTTACGCACCTTGGGAATCACGCCGCTCGCTATATCTATGGACGACTATTTCCATAATCGCGACAAAACACCTTTAAACGAGCATGGTAAACCCGATTTTGAGGGCGTAGCCGCCATGGATATGGAACTTTTTAACCGGCAGCTGGCAGAATTGATTGCCGGAGCAGAAGTAGAGCTTCCTCATTACGATTTCACTAAAGGCCAACGTTCCGCCGTAGGAAAACCTTGCCGCCTAGGAGATAAACAGATAATAATTGTAGAGGGCATACATGCCTTAAATGAAGCCATTACCGCTTCTATCTCGTATGAAAATAAACGTAAAATTTTCGTTTCCGCCCTTACCCAATTGAACCTGGATCCCTTCAACCCCATAGCTACTTCAGATAACCGCTTGATCCGCCGTATGGTAAGAGATATGCAATTCCGTGGCATATCGCCTGCTGCTACCCTAGAGCATTGGGAAGATGTACGGCGTGGCGAACATAATAATATCTTCCCTTTTCAAGAAGACGCCGATTATTATTTCAATTCCGCTCTCATCTACGAACTACCGGTACTGCGCCCCTATGTAGAGGCGGAATTAGCGGCCATAACCCCGGATATGCCAGCTTATTTAGAAGGTAAACGTTTGCTGCGCTTTATACAATACTTTAGCGAAGCCCAAAGTGATTTAATTCCTAAAAACTCCATTTTACAAGAGTTTTTAGGAGGAGGTTGTTTTGAAGTTTAAGCCAAGTCTTACACAACTACTTACGGGCGCCCTTACTTTATTAGCAGGCTGAAGGGGAATTCTATTATCATCAAGCTCCCATTAACAGATAGTTATCAACAGAGTTATCCACATTATCCACAATATTTCGTAAACATCAGTGGGGAATTCCTGTTCCTAAAAGACTCAAAAACTCCAGCGCGCACTTACATTTAGATTGTTATCGGCAAAGCATCCCTTAAGCCACAGAGGATACGCTGCCGCCCCAACCATAGCTGCATTATCTGTACAATAAAGGGGTGGTGGGCAGTAAACACTAAGCTTTTCTGGCGCAGCTCGTTTTCTTAATAACTCGCGCAAACGACCGTTAGCAGCTACTCCTCCAGCTAAAACCACTGTGTTCAGCTGAAATTGCCGAGCTGCCGCCATAGTTTTAGCCGCCAGTACATCGCAGATGGCTTCCTGAACACTGGCAGCTATATCGCATACCACTTTCTCTGTCAATACCTCTCCTAGCATTTTTCTCCGGTTAAGTTCATTTAAAACCGCCGATTTTAGGCCGCTAAAACTGAAATCAAAAGGATTTTCCAAGCTGGCGCGGGGGAAAACGCAAAAATCGCGGTTTCCCCCGCGTGCAGCTTTTTCTATTTCCGGACCACCCGGATAGGGCAAACCTAAAGAGCGGGCAATTTTGTCGAAAGCTTCCCCGGCGGCATCGTCCAAACTTTGCCCTACCAGCTGATGTTGTTCTTCGTGCACTATAACCAGCCCGCTATGGCTCCCGGAAGCCACCAGAGCTAAATAAGGTGGTTTAAGCTCGTAAAACAGATTAATAGCTGCAATATGAGCTTGCCAATGATGTATGGCTATCAGGGGTTTATTTAGCGCAAACGCCAAAGCTTTAGCATAAGATACCCCCACCAAAAGCGGCCCCGCCAAGCCGGGCCCTTTAGTAACGGCTATGGCGTGTACTTGCGCTAACTCAAGATCAGCCTCGAAAAGCGCGGCTTTGATTACCGGCATTATGGCTTGCAAATGATGGCGCGAAGCCAGTTCCGGTACTACGCCGCCATAAAGCCGG
>WRKD01000028.1 GCA_009778255.1 Bacillota bacterium | reverse complement strand
TTGGCAAGTGAGCGGTTTTTGTTTTGCCGGTAAAGGATAACCAGCCTAATATGCACAAAGACATTAAATTTGAGATGGAAACGGTCATTGCCGAGCAGTAGTTTGACGGCTTTACCAACTTGTTTTTTTAAAAGTTGTTGCTGGGTAAGTGACTAAAGAAAGGTATTCAAATAAAAACGCACTCACAGACAAACTTAAGATTCACCAGGAACTTGATCAAGGGCATTCCAGGATCGTATGTAGGACCTACTATGTTTGGAATGACGCCTCCTGTATTTCTAAAGAGGGATGGCCGGAAGTAGCTGGCGTTGGTATGGCAATCAGGGAGCGCCTGCTCATTTATCGGTGTGAAGATGGCGAGATCATGAATTTTATTATGCGCTTGCCCTGCATTTAACTGCCCCTGTCTTGACGTGGGCGGTTTTTTTCTTTATAATATAGAAATTACTTGTCCTGATTTTATTTAAGGAGGTCTTTGAAGTGACCAAACAGGAAAGCAGCGCCTATAGTCAAACCTTGAATTTACCAAAAACAGATTTTCCTATGCGCGGCAATTTGCCGGAGCGCGAACCGCAAATTTTACAACAATGGGAAGAAATGGATATTTATGGCAAAGTGAATGAAAAAAATGCCGGGAGGCCACAGTTTATACTGCATGACGGCCCGCCTTATGCTAATGGCGATATCCATCTGGGCCATGTATTGAATAAAGTTTTAAAAGATATTGTAGTTAAATATCACTCTATGGCCGGTTTCGACGCCCCCTATGTGCCGGGTTGGGATACTCATGGCTTGCCTATCGAACAAAAAGCTATAAAAGATTTGGGTTTGAACCGCGATAAAGTAAGCCGGGCCGAGCTACGCGAACGTTGTATGCAGTATGCTTTAAAATATGTGGATATACAAAGAGAACAATTTAAACGTTTGGGGGTGCGGGGCGATTGGGGTAATCCTTATATGACTTTGCAGCCGCATCTGGAAGCTGCCCAATTGGGCGCATTTGGCACTATGGCTAAAAAAGGCTTTATTTATAAAGGCCTTAAACCAATATATTGGTGCCCCAGTTGCGAAACCGCCTTGGCTGAGGCTGAGATTGAGTATCATGAACATAAATCGGCTTCTATTTATGTTAAATTTCCTGTGCTAGAAGGACGCGATATTCTGCCGCAGGACGCTTATGTGGTCATCTGGACTACTACACCATGGACCATACCGGCGAATTTGGCAATTTGTGTGCATCCGGATTTCATTTATGTTTTGATAGAGCAGGGTGGGGAAAAGCTAATACTGGCTAAAGAATTACTAACGGCTTTTCTTAAAGATACGGAGCGAGAAAATTTGCCTTATCGGGTGCTTAAGGAAATGAAAGGTTGTGAAATGGATCGTCTGCTATGTAAGCATCCGCTCTTTGATAGAGAGTCGCTTTTAATATTAGGCGAACATGTAACGCTTGAAACAGGTACAGGTTGTGTACATACTGCGCCCGGGCATGGTGAGGAAGATTTTTTGGTGGGAAAGGAATATGGTCTGGATATTCTTTCGCCGGTAGATGCTAAAGGTTTGTTTACCGCTGAAGCCGGTCCGTTTGCGGGGCTTTTCACCGGTAAAGAGGGCAATAAAGCTGTGCTTAAGGCTCTTGAAGAAGCAGGAGCTCTGCTGAAATTCAGTATGTACGACCACCAATACCCTCATTGCTGGCGCTGCCATACCCCAATCATTTTTCGGGTAACCGAGCAATGGTTTGCTTCAATAGACGGTTTTCGTGAAGATACTTTGCAAGCCATCGATACGGTGCGCTTTATTCCTGCTTGGGGAAAAGACCGTATCTATAATATGATACATGACCGCGGCGATTGGTGCATTTCACGTCAAAGGGCCTGGGGCGTACCCATACCGATATTCTATTGTGAAGATTGCAATGAGGCAATACTAACTGATGATACAATAGCTCATTTACAAAATCTATTCAGTGAACATGGTTCTCAGTGCTGGTTTTCTATGGATACAGAAAAATTACTGCCGCCAAACTATACTTGCCCCACCTGCGGCGGAGTTCGTTTCCGCCCGGAAAGCGATACCATGGATGTGTGGTTCGACAGCGGTAGCAGCCATTTTGGAGTATTGGAAAATCCGCGGTACTGGCCAAATCTGCGTTGGCCGGCAGATTTGTATTTGGAAGGCAGCGATCAGCACCGTGGCTGGTTCAATTCTTCTTTATGTATAGCTGTAGCTAATCGCAAAAAAGCGCCATACCGGCAGGTTTTGACCCATGGTTTTTTAGTGGATGAAGAGGGTAAAAAGCAATCTAAATCCCTGGGGAATACTATTGATCCTTTACAAATGATAGAGGAATTAGGGGCAGATGTTTTGCGGCTTTGGGTAGCTTCTACCGATTACCGTTCCGATATTGCCAATTCTCGCGCTATTTTTAAACAAGTTAGCGAATCATATCGCAAAATACGCAATACTATGCGCTATTTACTGGGTAATCTTTATGATTTCGATCCTATACAGCATCAAATACCCTTTGAGCAAATGCCGGAAATGGACCGTTGGGCGATGATACGCATCAATCGCTTGATAGAGCAGGTGATCAAAGCTTATGAAGAATATGATTTCCATGTGGTGTATCATGCTGTGCATAAGTTTTGTGTGGTAGATATGAGTTCATTTTATTTGGATGTAGCTAAAGATACTCTATATGCACAAATGCCGGATGCTAAAGAGCGCCGCAGTGTGCAAACTGTGCTATTTCATATAGCAGATTCTCTTTTACGCCTCTTAACCCCAGTGCTGGCTTTTACCACCGAGGAGATTTATTCTTATTTAATAAAACCGGCCGACGCCCCTAAAAGCGTACAGCTTTTGGAAATGCCGGTATTCAATGAAGCGCATTTAGATAATGAATTGGAAGCCAAGTGGCTGCGCTTGCTGGAATTGAGGGAAATTGTTTCTCATGAACTTGAAGCGGCGCGCCAAGCTAAGATAATCGGCCACTCTCTGGACGCGGCTGTCATGCTTTATCCCGACGCCGCCTCTTATGAGCTATTGGCCAGCATCAAAGAGCAATTGGCGCATATTTTGATAGTTTCGCAAGCTACCCTTTGCGAACCAGGTGAAAGTAATCCCCATGACCCAGATAAATCTAAGGAATTGACAGTAGCCGTGAGTGCGGCGCGCGGTGTAAAATGCGGGCGTTGCTGGATATACAGCGAACATGCGGATGAAAACGGTTTATGCCCGCGCTGCGCTACTGTTATGGCTGCAAGAGCATAAGGGCGCTTTTTAATACCCACGCATAACCATCTTCGCTGCCCTTTTTGCGTTGTTGTCGCCTCACGTAGCTTTAGGCTGCATATCAGATCCTCTGCCTTGTTAGGCAACAAAATTGCTGGCGAATCTGGCAATACGGAGTAATTAGAGGCGCCCATAAAACATAGGTGATGAAGCTTGATGAAATTCATATGAAAAGGGCGCCTCTAAAAACTAGCTTTACAACTCTGCCAAATTAGCGCAACTATCATTTTCTCGTCATTGCGGCCTTCGCGCCGCAATC
>WRKD01000027.1 GCA_009778255.1 Bacillota bacterium | reverse complement strand
TCTACCAAGCCTCCTATTCTCTATAGTATGACTTAATAGTACCATGCTGGAGGAATTTCCTTTAGACGCCCCAAGGTAATGCGCTTACTATTATTCACGCCAAAATCACAGCATAATACAGCATGAATCTTCATGCTAATTAGACACCAAAGGGGCATAAAACGTGGAGTCGTTCGATCGTTCTGTTTGTATTATACCGCATTTTCCAGCGCAAACCATTAAAAATCTCCCTGTATAGCAGGGAGATTTTAGCAAATCATGAATTCACGCGTATGGCTATAGACTAACCCCGAGTAATTGTAAAATACGATTTTGTTCATCAGTAGGTACGGTGATCACATTTGTTATGACATTTTGGAATTCAACTGTATTTTTTCGAATGCACTTCAAGGTTTCCATGATGTAGTCAAATGTATATTTTCTGTCAGCCACTTTTTCATCTTTTTCAAATAACGGCTGCAACCGCTGCTTCATATGCCACATTATATGATATGTAAGCATGCAAATAAAAATATGACATTTTATTCGAACGTCAGTTTTATGGTAAACCGGGTGTACTTCCAAGCGAACTATTTTCATGTTAGTAAAAGCATGTTCTACTATTATTTTTCTGACGTGTTTGGAAAATTTATCCAGCTCAATTTACTCCTAGCAGAACTTTTTACGGCTGCCTTCAGTCAGCTTGCTTTGCTGTGCCCTTTTTAGCTTGAACAGGTAAACGGTTTTATCAAACTTATCTTTTTCTACGCGCACGCTGCACCGCCCCTAACGGCACATAATCAAAAAACTCTCGTTTTTTGAAAAATCGCAGCGCTATAGCATAAGAAATTATCAAAATAATAAGGCAGCATAACACTATAAAACGCCCGTTAATCTGCGGCAGCTCGCTCATTTGGCGCAGATTATCGCCGTATAAGCCCAAGATGATAAAGTCAAGTACAAATATCATCAATACATTATTATTAGCTTTGCGCAAACCTTGCTTTAATACCAAGGGAAAGGCTGCGGCAATGAATATTAAACCCGCCACCAGGCCTATTGCAAGCGAAGCCAGAAAATCTTCTGCCAGCACAGGGCGGTTTAGCAGTAAACCAAAAACCGTGTTTACAGCCAACATCAGAGCAATCATCAGTATTTGGCAAAAAATAGCAAAAAGATAGCGAGCCGTTACCATATGTTCGCGGCGCACCGGTAGCGCGCCGTACAGGTTATCGGCAACGGCATTATCGTCGTAATTAAACATGCCGTATGGTACGAGGTATAGATAAACCAAATAAGCTATGGAAACAAACCAGCCATTAAAAGCCAGCACAGCTGGGAGGAGTATAAAAAAGGCCATTTGACGTATACTGAAAAGCTTTTTAACATCGATTAAAAATAAACGCAGAACTGTCATATTATTTGCTTTCTCCTATCTGCGTATAATGATTAAACAGCGCCTGAGTTTGGGCAATTCTTTTTGCTGTTTCTTGATCGGCAGAAGAAATTTTTTGCTCTTGCCACTTCAAATCGGCGCTATATTCCGCTAACTGTGTTATGGGCAGAGAAAGCAATAAACTTCCGCCATGCAGAATATGCAGGCTATCTGCCAGGCGGGCCGCTTCTTCCGGAGAGGCTGTAGCCATCAGCACACTCAAGCCGTCTTCCTGCTGTTCATGGCGTAAAGCTTGGGCAATACGCTCTTTTATAGCTGTCGGCATTTGTAAAAACGGTTCGTCGATTAATAACAAACGCGGTTTATGAGCTAAAGCCAGTGTCAATACGAATTGTTTTTTAGCGGCATTATCTACGCGTCCGTAAATCAGGTTTTCATTCAATTCGAATAAGCGTAAATACTTGCGATATGTTTGATCCTGCCAATCTCGGTAAAAAGGACGCACCATTTCTTTTAGTAAGCGCAGTTTAGCATTATACAGCATGCCGGGGCGGCGCGCCACCATGCCCAGTTGTTGCTTGATTTCAATGCTGTCTTTGTGGCTATCTAAACCAAACAGGCGTATAACGCCGAAATCGGGAAACAACATATCCAGTAATAACTTGAATATGGCGCCTTTGCCCGATTTTGGTCCGCCCAGCAATACGGCAAATTCACCTTGAACTACCTGCATGGTTGCTATATCAAGCTTAAAGCGCGGCAAATGTTTACGCAATTGCTCAATTTCCAATACATTCATATATCTACCTTTACCCCCGGTAGAGAAATATCAAACATGTTTATGACCAACCGGGTTGTCTTTTCATAATCTTTATTAGCTAGGTCTACGTTTTGTGGCAAAGAACTCTTGCAACAATCTAGCCGCTTCTTCCTCAAGCACTCCGCCGCTAACTTGCAGGCGATGATTAAGCTGTGGGCAGCGTACAATATCCAAAACGCTGCCCGCTGCCCCGGCTTTAGGGTCGGCAGCCGCAAACACCAATCTCTCTATTCTGGCAAGTACTAAAGCGCCGGCGCACATGGGGCAAGGTTCCAGTGTTACATACATGGTGGTACATGGTAGCCGCCAGCCACCTAAAGTGGCGCAGGCTTTACGAATGGCAATCATTTCAGCATGCAAGGTGGCGTCACGTCCGCTCTCGCGGCGATTATAACCTTCTCCTATTATATTGCCATCCGCCACTACTAAAGCTCCTACTGGAGCCTCGTCTTCGTGTGCCGCCTGCTGCGCCAATTTCAGCGCCAGCCGCATATAATAATTATCGTCTATTTTAAGACTTATCATTATAGTTTTCCTGTAATCGTTATAAATTTATTAGTATTATAGAGAATTTTGGTGATAAAATCAATGGGTTTTTTAGGCAAAAGTTTGAGAAGATGTTGTCAATGGTTACCTCTTGACGTGGCGCTTAAAACAAGGTAAAATATTAGAGGTAATAATGATGTGCCCTCGTAGCTCAGGGGATAGAGCAACCGCCTCCTAAGCGGTAGGCCGCGCGTTCGAATCGCGCCGAGGGCGCCATATGCCGAAGAACTGCTCATTTAATAATATCTTATTCAAGGAGCGATATTAATGAAAGAATTGCTTTTGGTGGTTTTGTTTATAGCCACAGCGTTGATCGGCTACAAAATTATTAAAAATGTACCCGGTCTGTTACACACCCCCCTGATGAGCGGTATGAACGCTCTTTCCGGCATACCTATTTTAGGCGCCTTGGTGGCAACCTCTGCCGCGATCAGCAGCGGTAATCGTATACTGGGTATATTAGCAGTGTTCATGGCCAGCATCAATATTGTGGGAGGTTTTGGTATTACCCACAAAATGTTGAAAATGTTCAGGAAGGAGGAAAAATAAATGGGAATTATTATAACCCCAGCAGTTTTTTATATTATAAGCCTGCTTTTGGTAGTGGGCGTACTGATGGATATGAATTTAATGAGTTCGCCAAAAACTGCGGTATTAGGTAACAAACTGGGCGCGCTTAGCATGTTGCTCGCCATTATCTTAACGCT
>WRKD01000026.1 GCA_009778255.1 Bacillota bacterium | reverse complement strand
GGGGATTGCGGCGCGAAGGCCGCAATGACGAGAAAATGATAGTTGCGCTAATTTGGCAGAGTTGTAAAGCTAGCTTTTAGAGGCGCCCTTAAAATATGCGATAATACCGTTGGCAATTCCTTCAGCCAGTAGTTGGCGAAAATATGGTTCACTTAGTTTAGCCGCGTCTTGTTCATTTGTGAGGAAAGCAACCTCTACTAAAACTGCCGGCATAGCCGAGGCTCGTAATACCGCGAAATTAGCTTCACGAATACCATAATCATTTAAGCCGCCATAGCTAAGCAAGGAGCTTTGTATGCATTCGGCTAGTTTTTTACAAGCTGCGCGGTCATAATTATCATCGTCTTCCGGAGCGAAAAACCAGGTGGAGCTGCCATTGGCTTGGGGGTTCTTATCTGCAGCGTTTACATGAATACTTATTAAAATATCAGCGGCAGCGGCATTAGCAGGGGCGGCGCGTAAATCGAGTGAGAGATCGGTAGTTTCGGCGCGGGAAAGCAGAACATTTGCTCCTTTGTCGCTCAATAAATTCAATAAATTTAGGGCTATCTCATAATTAATATCCTTTTCTACTAAATCACCCTTCATAGCGCCGGGATCTATTTTACCGTTCTCATTAATAGAGGCATGGCCGGGGTCTATATAAACCAAGCGGCCGATCAAAGGGCTTTGACCAATAGTCAAGTGTATTTGGCTGGCATAACTTTCCTCGAACATGCTGTAATGAAGCAGACCTTGGCCGCTGAAGCTTAGTATATTATTGAAAGGACCCTCCATATTTGCCTGTAAAGCCAAATCTTCTAAGGAAGGTAAGCTACCGCTTAATGTCATATCTGTGATAATACTGAAACCGTCGGAGTTTTCTTTCACTTCATAGCGTATGGGGCTTTCGCTGCTTAAAATAATATGATAGACAAAGTTTTCTTCACTCCATTCCATATTGATAATCCCCTGAGCCTGGTTGCCTGAAAAAACAGGAATGAAGCCGCGCGGTAAGGCTTCTGCGGAGCTTTTTGCCAGATCAAATTCTATATAGCCGCTGTGTACCCAGCCTAGCCCTTCCGGGCTTTCCACTTTATACCATTCATTTTCATTATCTATAACATAAAGCCGTGCGCCGCCAGTAAGTTTAGCAATAATTTCACCTTCTGGAGCATCGCGCAGGTTCAAGGTTTCAGCATTGACTAAAGCCTGAGCATATACGCTGTCCTTAATAGCGTTTTCTGCTTCATAATTGGCAATCACCAGCCATTTGGCCACATAAGCTGTTTTGCCTTTATAAGAAACGCCATACCAATAGCCGCTTTCGCCTGTAACAGTAAGCGTGCTGCTGCCGCTTATACTGCCCAGTAAAGTTTGGTTTACACCGGGGCCGCTACGTATATTAACGCTACCCGCAGCAGATTTTATCCACACAGGCAAGCTGGCATTTTGACTAATTTTCAAATATTGGGCATTAATATAAGCAATACTATTGTTTAAATAACGTATGGTATACCAATCGTCCTCGCGGTTTAAAACTACAAAGCTCTCGCCTTTTTTGGCCTTGCCAATAATATTATGGGAACTGCCGGGGCCACTACGGATATTGACATTACCAGTGGTGGCTAAGCCGATCGTATCTGCACGGGCACATGTAGAAATGAGTATAATAAATAATAATACCAAGAATAAGCTGAAAGTTATACGCCAACCGTAATGCAGTATTTTAAAAGACATTTTATTACCTCTTTTTGCCGCAAGTTTTTTATGGGTAATTGCTTGCTAATATTCTGCAGTAAGCATAGCATATAATGATTATTTTTTCAAGAATGTAAAAAAGTACGGGCATCTGATTATTTAATACGATGCCCGTACTACTTTGTCAATTTTTTTATAAGAAAACATTTATACGCGCTTATTTATTTGGCAATTGCCGCTGCTTCCACATTGAATAGGGCCAATAAGCCAGGCTAATGGTGAGCGCCAAAGCCACACATTGCCAATAATTAAGCATAAGGCCGTTTATCCAAGCCGCCGCCCAGCGTATGAGCAGGGCATCGGCCAAGGGCGTTATTAAACCGCCAAGTAAGAGGTTAAATGGCAGAGCAAGTGTAAGCAACAGTGGGCGTAGCAGTGTATAGAAAACGGTTAGCAATAAAGCGCCCCAAATCAAGCCATATATATTGATCGAGCCGGGAAAAAATATGATGCCTAAACATAGGGCGGCTGAGCAGCCCGCCAGGCGAATGAGCACAACCATCATGCTTTTTCACCCCCCAACAGGCTTATGGTACGCACAATCACGCGTATGCGATGGTTTTTATCCCTAATATCCACATCGGCAATGGTTTGCGGCGAGGCGTTTATTAGTTGCAGCAGCATGCTGTGAATGATTTCCAGCGCCAGGCGCGCCCGTTTGCCAATTTCCCCGGGAATACAGGCTACTAAACCCTCAAAGGCCAGCAGCCATTGATGAGGTGAGCAGAGCGACAGAGGCAAAAAAAGGTTGCGCGATTGTTTACCCTTAAGTTTTTGCTCTCCTTTTTTATTCATACCGCATATGCGTATGCGTATGAAAATAAACCAAGCACGATTATTCCACATAAACCCTTACCTTTAAATCCATATCTTCCTGACGGATATCGGCGTTAACAATATCTTCATCCAGGCTTTCTAAGGCGTCTACCAATTGGCTGATATTTAACTGACGCAAATTAATACCCTGGGCAATAAGTTCGCGGTTAGCCGCTTCCGGCAAGCAAGAGGCGATCAGATCGTCAACATAGCGGGCTAAGACCAAGGGTACGCTAACATTAACATCCATTTTTTTATCTTTTTCCGTAAAGCCTTTTACCTGTACACGCAGTTTTTTGCCCTGTAGGCGTATATTGCCGCGTTTTTCCATATTTGTTTGGAAAGATTCATCATTTTCCGGCTCATCTAAGCAATCTAGCAATTTGGCTGCTTCCTCCGGGGTTATCTGTCCTTGAGATAACAAATCTAAAACCTTTTGTTTTTCCGTATTCATGTTTATTCCTCCAATTCTTTATATTGTTTTTTTGAAGAATTCATTTCCCTTAGGGCTGAAATTGCTTCTTTGGCGCTCAATTCTCCTTTGGCCAGCTGTTCCAAGATTTCCTGTTTTTCTTCCGGGCGGGCTAAATTACCCCCGGCGCTGCTTTTATCGCCTAAATCTAAAGCATTTAATGCGTTTTCCAGCATATTGCGTACGGTGGGGTAACTTATGCCCAGGGCTTTTTCCACTTCCTTAATAGAACCGCGGCAACGCAAAAATGTTTCTACAAAGTGCAGCTGTTTTTCCTCCAAAAGACAAAAACGGCAGGGCGCGAATTGGCCGGTCAATTCGCTCAGGCAATGACGGCAGCGCAGG
>WRKD01000025.1 GCA_009778255.1 Bacillota bacterium | reverse complement strand
ATCCCTGTGCAATACCCAGCTTTGCGGGTCGATGGGAGGCGGCATAGTATCTTGAGCCGAGGCGGAAAACAGCGGTACGGCTACAAGTAATAATGCAAACAATAAACTCAACCAAATTACTTTTTTCATGAAATCTCCCTTTCTTTAAAATATTCTTTCTCAGGTTATTAATTACAATAAACCGTGACCAATCAACCCTCCTTTCCAAATGCTAATCTAAATATAAACCAGTAAATAATGCTTTTCGAGCAATATTCACTGCTGATTTTCCTCCGCTTTTTTATATAATCATGGCATTTAAACACCATTAGTATATATAAGAGGGGGAAAGATCATCCTAAAAAATATTAAAAATATATAAAGGGCGAATTAGAGGCCAGAAGCGAGAGGATAGAGGCTAGAAAAAATGCCTGGCCGCTGGTTGTTACATTGTTCGTCCCCCACTTTCCAGTGCCCGGTAGAATCTGGATAGACCAATGTATTATTGCCACAGTACAAGTAAAGATTCAAACTCAAAGGATCAGCAGCGTTGCCAAGGTAAGTGTCTTCAGACACATAGCCATAAACCCACAGAAAAACTTACGCTATTTCGCCAATAAACTTATAGACAATCCGTATATCTTGCTTCACATCTTTACCTTCGACTCTGCGTTCACCGATGTAAATATGCTCAATCCACTCATGCGCTATCGCGCTGTCAAGCTCTCGCATGTCTGTATATTTCCCTGCTATATAAGTTAAGTAAGCTTTTTTTTCATGTTAGACCGTTTTTCAAAATCACTCTTTGACTCAAGGCCATCTATTTCCTTAAGCCAATATTTCCTAATTTCCTCTACTATCATTTTGCGATAATTAATCATATAAAAGCTTTTATCAACCACTCTCCCATACAGTATTGGACAAGAAATACCATCTGCTGAAAAGTATATCATCTTTGGCCTTCCAGGCTGCTTAATGGGCATATATCCAATGCCGACTATTTTAATTTCATCCCAACTCATTTTGTAACGTTTTCTTAGTTTTATATACTCAACCCCGCTTTTGTTAACAACTAACCTATTTATTAGGCATAAGTTAACCAAAGAGCCTAAAGACCATAGCCATACAACAAGAAAAAATAATCCATAAAGAAAGTATCCGTGAAAAAATGCCAACATTGGTATAGCACTTCCTCCTGCTCCAAGCAAGAGAAGAACTAGTACGGTCGTGTTAGGTTTTGCAATTCTAAAAATCATAAAGTACCTCCGGCTATTATTAATAATATCTTAACGATGCTAATAAAGAATCAATATAAGAATTATTAGAATTAACGTAAGAATTATAAGCACTAACAGCCGAATTGGCAGAATTAATAATCTTCTTTCATGAATTATTCATTTTCAGAACCTACTTTCAAAAAAATCATATCAATTTACTCTATTCAAAAGCCAAAATATTTCAACTTAATTTTACCAAATAATCACAAAGCAGTCAATAATAATTTCTAATTATATGTTTTTTATATATTTTCTGTAAATTATAGCTTATATGACTTAAAGTCACACATATTCGTAAGTTCAATTAACAATATACGTGAATGTGATAATACCTTCTTTTAGCTAATAATCTTCCTCAAAAAACTTTTTAACAGCACTTCTATCAAATTCTTTGCCCTTTTCGCAATGGCTAAAATAAAAAGAACTCCGGTCTGATATTATTTGACGCTCGGAGAACTTTTTAAACTGTGACCAAAATGTAACCGAAATATTATATAATTACTAGAATAACATACTATTTAATACGCATAAGGTTCTGCTGCAAACTCTGCCGTAATTTCTGTTAAACACATGGAAAGGAGGCCTAATAAGTTGTTTCGCAGACCAATCTATAGGCGGGAGCTACGGGTATTAAAGAATATTCCGGTTCCTTGTTTGCTTATGCTTTGATTTGCACAAAAAATTATTTCTCTATAACAAATTTTTATTATTTTATCAAAAGAAAGGAAAGATAACATGAAAAAGACCAGTATGCTTTTTATTTGCTTGGCAATAGCTTTGGTTTTGGTGGTAACACCACTGTTTACCGCTGCGGCTCAAGATAAAATGCCGCCGCCCATCGACCCTCAAAGCTGGACCTTATTAAGAGATACCAACTGGAGCAATTATTTACCCAACCCTGTTATAGATTGGAGCAAAGAGCATAATCCGGCCAGTTTGTATAACCCGGCCCGCCATGCCGGTGGTAACGCGAACCTAGGTATACCTGAACACCGGAAAACACCTATCAATGGGGCAGTTATCTTGGTAGATTTTTGGGATAGGCCCTTTTTAATGCTGGGTGAAAAACATAGCGACCTTTTTGGTTGGCACTCATTTGACGAAAACGATACTTATAGCGATTATCTGGATAAAATTCAAAGAGGCGCTACAGTAACCTATAACCCCCAGCGCGTGGTGAATTCCGAAGCGGAATTACTGAAATTCTGGGAAGATTACCTTAACACAAAAGTAACCGACCCCCTGAACAATGCCTATAATCATGGCAGCTATATAGATGAATTCTGGCGCGAGCTTTCCTACGGCAAATGGGCTGTGGATCTTAAAGCTTTCGGTGTTTTCCATTTAGAAGGCTTCGAAATGGAATACGGGTTGGATTATACTGCTATGAGCGATTTACCACCCACTTTCCGCCGTGGCTCTCAGCGCAACTTTATGAATGAAGCCATAGCGGCAGCTAATGCCGGCGGCGCCTTTTTGGGTGATTTCGATTTCTTCTTCGTCTGCCATTCCGGTTATGATGAAAGCGGCGTATGGATGGAATTTGGCCAGGTACAATGGGCCGATGGCCGAGATGTCCCCTATGAATATGGTGTAAGGGCTAAGATGGATCAAATTGAAGATATACTCACCGAGCATCCAGATTATATTCTATCCCTGGCTGACAGAGGTGGATACAGCAATAACACAATTTCCACTGAAGCTACTAAAGTTAAGGCAGCTATAGCGGACGGCACTATAGATACATATGCTTTCAAATTCCCCGAATCTGATTGGTCTTGGGCCAACGGTTATATTGGCGGCGGCCCCACTGCCAGCAAACCCGGCACCCAGGGCGGCCCCAATACTGCCCCCACCCGCTATGTGGCTTGGACTTCCTGGGCAGCAGCGGCTACCCGTTGGGCCAGTTCCAGTGGTTATGGCGGCACCAGCGTGCGCGATTCTAAAGGTACGCTCATCACCAATATCCCTTATTCCCAGCAGGCGGAATGCAATGGTATGGCTACTTATGCCCATGAATTCGGCCATATAGTCAACC
>WRKD01000024.1 GCA_009778255.1 Bacillota bacterium | reverse complement strand
GCCAAAAGACGATGGATATCTGCCGTGTGCAAGCCGGTGGTGGGCTCATCCAGTATATATAAAGTGCGTCCATTGCTGCGGCGGGAAAGCTCGCTGGCAAGCTTAACGCGCTGGGCTTCGCCGCCGGAAAGAGTGGTGGCGCTTTGACCTAAACGAATATAGCCCAAACCCACATCCTGCAAAGTTTGCAGTTTACGGCTAAGGCGCGGCAGATTGATAAAAAAGGCTGCCGCTTCATCTACTGTCATATCCAATACCCCGGCAATGTTTTTATCTTTATAATAAACATCCAATGTTTCACGGTTATAACGCGCGCCTTTACAGATTTCGCAGGGCACATAAATATCCGGCAAAAAGTGCATTTCTATTTTAATAATGCCGTCGCCTTGGCAAGCCTCACAGCGCCCTCCGCGTACATTAAAACTGAAACGCCCCGGTTTATAACCGCGCGCCTTGGCTTCCGGTGTAAGGGAGAAAAGATCGCGCACCAAGTCGAATAAACCGGTGTAAGTAGCAGGATTAGAGCGGGGAGTACGGCCTATGGGAGTTTGGTCTATGGCAATAACTTTATCTAAGTATTCAAAACCAATGATCTCTTCAAAACCGCCCGGTACAGTATGGGCATGATTAAGGCGGCGGGCTGCCGCTTTATATAAAATCTCGTTGATCAGCGAGCTTTTACCGCTGCCGGAAACACCGGTAATGCATATGAACATATTAAGAGGTAGTTTTACGTCTATCCGGCGCAGATTATTGGCTTGGGCGCCCTTAATAACAAGCCAGCGCTCAGTGGGCCTGCGGCGGTTTTGAGGAATATCGATTTTTTGCACCCCGCTTAAGTATTGCCCGGTTAAGGAAGCTTCGCAGGCTATAATATCGGCTAGGGTTCCGGATGCAACAATTTTTCCCCCGTGCTCCCCGGCGCCGGGGCCGATATCTATAATATGATCCGCCGCCGCCATCATTTCTTCATCATGTTCCACCACCAAAACGGAATTGCCAAGGTTGCGCAAATGCTCTAAAGCTTTGATCAGACGTGCATTATCCCGCTGATGCAAGCCTATACTGGGCTCGTCTAGTATATATAAAACTCCGGTTAGATGCGAGCCTATTTGTGTAGCTAAACGAATACGCTGAGCTTCTCCGCCGGAAAGCGAAGCCGCGCCTCGCGCTAATGTCAGATAATCTAAACCCACGTTTATTAAAAACTGTAAACGTTCATTTATTTCTTTAAGTATACGCGCGGCGATCAGCCCTTCGCGCTTTGTTAAAGCTAACTGAGAAAGGAAGTGACGGGATTCGGCTATGGTTAAGAGAGAAAGTTCATAAATATTTTTACCGCCAATGGTCACAGCCAGGCTTTCTGGCTTAAGACGTGCGCCGCCGCAGGTATCGCAGGGTTTGATGGTCATATAGCGCTCGAATTCATAGCGCATTTGTGCAGAATTGGTTTCGCGGTAGCGGCGCTCGATATTACGTACGAGTCCTTCCCAGTGATGCATCCAAGTTCGCTCATGTCCGCCATCATCATCATAATAAGTGATGGGGAAGGTTTCATTAGCACAGCCATAAAAAATTTCTTTGAGCACCCAGCTCGGCAATTCTTTAATTGGAATATCCAGAGAAAAATCATGTGCTTTAGCTATGGCTTCTACGTGGCGGAAATACCAGTTACGGCTATTACTATTTAAAGGCTGTATAGCTCCTTCTCGCAGGGTAAGGGTATGGTCGCCAATCATCAAATTTTCATCGATATATTGTGAAAAACCCAACCCGGTACAAGCAGGGCAAGCGCCGAAAGGGTTATTGAAAGAAAACATCCGCGGAGTTATCTCGCCTAAGCTTATGCCGCATTCAGCACAGGCAAAGTTTTGATTGAACAACAATTCTTCTTTTAAGCCATCCGGTTGTTCTATCAATACCAAGGCTAGTCCTCCGGTCATTTTTACGGCTAATTCTAAAGAATCGGCCAGCCTTTGGCGATTGTTGGGCCGCAGTATCACCCTATCCATAACAATTTCGATATTATGCTTCTTTTGTTTGTCCAGAATAATTTCTTCATCCAATTCACGTAGCTCGCCATTAACTCTTACACGTACATAGCCCTGTGCTTTGGCTTCGGCAAATATTTTTTGATGTTCTCCTTTGCGCCCGCGAACTAAGGGGGCTAAAAGGTGCAAGCGGCTGCTATCGTCATAGAGATAAATATTATCTATCATCTGATCCACCGTTTGCTGGCTGATTGGCTTACCGCAAACCGGGCAATGGGGGCGCCCTACACGAGCATATAATAAGCGCAGGTAATCGTGTATTTCTGTTACTGTGCCCACAGTGGAGCGGGGGTTATGGCTGGTGCTTTTTTGGTCGATAGAGATAGCGGGAGAAAGCCCGTCTATTTGATCCACATCCGGCTTGACCATTTGGCCTAAGAATTGCCGTGCATAAGAAGAAAGAGATTCTACATAACGACGCTGGCCCTCTGCATAGATGGTGTCGAAAGCTAAGCTGCTTTTGCCACTGCCGGAAAGTCCTGTGATGACCACCAGTTTATCGCGAGGTATGGTTACATCGATATTTTTCAGATTATGTTGCCTAGCCCCGTGAATAATGATGTTTTCCTGTACCATTCAGTGTGCTCCCTTGATAAATTTAGAACATATGTTTGATTAAGCATAGCATAAATCAATCTACATGTCAAGTTATGCTTTTTGGCGCAATAGATAAATATTATTGGTAAAGTTTTTAGCATACTAAGTCAAAACTAACAAAACCCTTTGCTCAACAAGGGGTTTTGTTAAAAAAAGCGATTTCATGTAGCCATTAACTATGCTTTTTTAAGCTGTTTGACTGCGGCAGTTAAAGCCGGCAAGACTTCGAACAAATCTCCCACAATAGAATAATCGCAGATATTAAAAATTGGTGCCTCGGGATCATTATTGATGGCAACAACAGTATCTGCCCCACCTATACCCACCAAATGCTGCACCGCGCCGGAAATGCCCGCCGCAATATACAGTTTCGGCCCCACCGTTTTACCTGTTTGCCCCACTTGATGCACATGAGAGATCCAACCTGCGTCTACCGCTGCCCGGGAAGAGCCTACTGTAGCGCCCAAAGCCTGCGCCAGTTCGCGTATATAGGAGAAATTTTCCGCTTTCCCCAAACCGCGCCCACCGGATACAATGATTTCTGCGCCTTCCAGGTCAACCATTTCATCGGCGGCTTCTTTAATAATTTCCAATACTTTT
>WRKD01000023.1 GCA_009778255.1 Bacillota bacterium | reverse complement strand
TGCGGCGTATTTATAAAAGATGAAGCAGAACGTCTGTGCTGGCTGGTAGAGGTGGTTCAGGAAATCAGTTCTTTACCTTTGTGTTTAGACAGCCCAAATGTAGCTGCTTTAAAAGCGGCCTTGCCGCTGTTAAAGAATGGGCAAGCGCTGATCAATTCTATCAACTTGGAAGTGGAACGCTACGAGCAGGTGCTACCCTTGGTATTACAGCATAAAGCCAAGGTGATAGCCATGGCCATGGATGATAACGGTATACCGGTTACGGCGCAGGCAAGGGTTGAGGTAGCCGAACGTCTTTATAAGGCTCTGCGTCAAGCCGGGGTAGCGGCGCAGGATATTTATCTCGATCTGCTGGTGCAACCCATAGCCACCACAGAAGCTGGAGTACAGCCTTTGCTCACCGCGGCACGGCAATTACGCGCATCGTATGCGGGCATACAGTTTATCGCCGGGCTTTCCAATGTTTCTTATGGTATGCCCAACCGGGCTCTGCTTAACCGTTATTTTCTTATTCAAGCCATAGCTTGCGGTGTAGAAAACTATATTCTTAATCCGCTGGACAAAGAGCTGATGGGGGCTTATTATGCAGCGCGGGCTTTAGCCGGGCAGGATAAATTTTGCGCCGGATACCTGAAAGCGCATAGAAAAGGATATTATGGAAATTAGTATAAGTAACAAAGCGCTTAGTATGAAATTATTTAACATCGAAATCGAAGTATTCCAGTGAATATTTTTCTTTGTTATAAGTATAATGCCACCATTCTTTAGCATAAGGAGTAAAGCCGAATTGCAGCATTACAGTGCGCAGCTTATTTCTGTTTTGAGATTGTTCATATGTTATTAAATTGCTGTCATGCCACGAAACCTCATCCAGCAGGTCGATAATACCACCCATATCTAATTCTTCACCGCTGGGAAAATATATAAGGGTCAAGTCAACAGTAGCGCCGCGAGAATGTGCAGATTTTTTTGCAATATAGCCTGAGGAATGAAGCGTTTTTTTATCAAGATGAGGGTAGAACGCTTCTTTCATATTCTCATCATCATTTTCGGCCCATTTAACAAAAAAATCGGAAGCCTTTTGGGGGCGGTATGCATCATGGATTTTTAATCCTAAACCCTCTTTTTCCAAATATTCCTGTGCCGAAGACAAAGCAACTGCCGCGGCATCTCGCAAAATTGCCGCCTGATTTTCATAATAGCCATCTACCACGCAGCCGGTGAAGTTATCGGCACCGGCATAACGTAAATCAACTTTTATATGAGGATTCAAAGTTTTAATATACGAAAACCCTTCCGGTAAGCTATCATTATCGAAGATAATATCGGTTGCGGCTTCATCTTCTGTTTTCTGTGTTACTGCTAAGGGATTATCATCAAGTTCAACAGCATACTCTTGATCTGTATTTTGGTAAAACTCTTTGTTTGTATCTGCGGGAGGTGGTATAAGCTGCGGTACAGATTCGCTACATGCTGTATGAAATGCTAATAGAAATAGCAAAAAAATTATCATAAGTAAATATTTCATGGGATTTCCCATCCTGTTTTATTTGAATGCAAGTTGAGTTTATCAGTATTTTCCCGATGCGTCAAGACCTTACCACCAGCATTTAGAAGAGTTTTATTAGTGTCCGCTGACTCTTGGGGTTGCGGGCTTTAGCCGTCCATGGTATACTTGATTAAGATATTGTATCCAATAATACTTGGATGCTAACAGCTTTTGTTAAGCAATTGTTTTCCCATATTTGTATGTATGTTTTGGAAAGGAGTGTTTGACATTGACGATGATTGGCAGTATTACCCCTCGTATCGATGGTCCGGCTAAGGTTAGCGGAAAACAACAGTATACCTCGGATATTATTATACCGGGAATGATGTACGCTGTTTTGTTGCGCAGCCCTTATGCGCATGCGGAAATCATCAGTGTAGATACTGCGGCGGCGGAGGCTTTTGGCGCGGTTTGTTTAACTTACGCGGATATTAACCCCATTTTGTATAATGAACGCAGTGTATCTGTACCTCTTGCCACCAATTGCGACCGCAGTGTATTGCCAGATAAAGCCCGCTATGTGGGCGAACCTATCATGGCGGTAGCTCATGAAACGGAAGAATTGGCTTGCCAGGCTATGCAGCTTGTTAAAGTAGAATACCGGGTGTTGCCGGCAGTATTCGAACCGGAAGAAGCTATTGAAGAGGGAGCGGCGCAATTATACGAGTTTTATGAAATATGCGGCGAAAAAATACCGGTAAAAAACAATATAGGCGTGATACGCAATATTGATGAGGGCGATTGTGAGGGCGGTTTTGCCGCTGCAGACCGTATTTTTGAACATAGCTTCGCGCTGCCCCGTATTTATCATGCGCAATTAGAAACGAAATGCGCCGTGGCCGCACCGGATACCGAAGGCGGCTTAACTGTTTGGTGCACCGCGCAATCAATCCATGCTAATCGCCAATTGTTGGGCACTATTTTAGGTTTGCCGCTATCAAAGATCAATGTGAAGAAAATTGCCCTGGGCGGCGCTTTCGGCTCCAGCATACAGGTGAACACAGTGACGCCAATATGCGCTTGCTTGGCTATGAAGGCTCGCCGCCCGGTCAAGCTGGTTTCCAGCCGCGAGGAAGATTTTTTTAGCCATCAAAAATATCCGGCCAAGTTTACAGTAAAAATGGGCGTGACCAAAGAAGGCGAAATCACCGCCGCTCATGTAAAAGCGCTGGTAGATTTCGGCGCACATCAGGTTCAGCCCAAAGCCTGGCTGGGTTGTACCGCCGGCTGGTTCGCTTCTTTATATAAATATCGCGGTAATATCCGCTTCGACGGTACCGCGGTTTACACCAATAAAACCCCCTGCTGCGCCATGCAAGGCTATGGTAATCCTCAGATAAACTTTGCCATTGAAAGCATGATAGATATAATTGCGGAAGAAATGGGCTTCGACGCCGTAGATTTTCGTTTGAAAAATTATCGCGGTACGGGAGAAGAGTTTTGGGGCCAAGGGCCAACCATCCGTTCTATTATTAAAAGCTGTGGGGTAGAAGAATCTTTAGTAAAAGGCCGCGAAATCATGGAGTGGGCGAAGCGCGGTCGTTGGCAGGATAAAACCGGAACTGTTCGCCGGGGTTTGGGCGTAGCGCGCGGTTTTCATACCTCCGGTACCGCCGGGCCCAAGGAAGGCGAGGTAATCGATTATTCTTCC
>WRKD01000022.1 GCA_009778255.1 Bacillota bacterium | reverse complement strand
TTAAGCAGGCGCAAAAAGAAGGGGCTAGCGTGGGGGATATTTCGGCGGGGTTGTCTTATTCGCTGATAAAAAATGCCCTTTTTAAAGTGATCAAGCTGCGGGATAAACAAGAATTGGGCTCACATATTATGGTGCAGGGCGGCGCTTTTCAAAACGAAGCGGTTTTGCGCGCTTTTGAACTAATTTCCGGGCGGGAAGCGCTTTGCCCGGATAAAGCCGGTCTTATGGGCGCTTATGGCGCGGCTTTATTGGCGCTGCATAGTTATGAAAAAGGCCGTTCTACGCTGGTGGGCCCGCAGGAGCTTGAGCTTTTTTCCTGCGAAAAATCTACCCGTTATTGTGGTTTATGCGGTAATAATTGTCTTTTAACGGTTAGCAGTTTTGCGGATGGCCATACTTATATCTCCAATAACCGTTGCGAGCGCGGCGCCGGCGCCGAGGGCGTAAGCGAGCGAGCGCCCAATTTATATGAATATAAGTACAAACGTCTGCTCTCTTATACCTCTTTGCCAAAAGAGCAGGCGCCGCGCGGCGAAATTGGCCTGCCACGGGTTTTGAATATATATGAAAACTATCCTTTTTGGCATACTTTCTTCAGCAACTTGGGCTTTCGTGTAATCCTTTCTCCCCGTTCTTCCCGCGCCTTATTCGAGCAGGGTATAGAGAGCATGCCTTCCGAATCGGTTTGTTATCCGGCCAAGCTGGTTCATGGGCATATAGCGGCTTTAGTAAAACAGGGTCTTAAACTTATTTTTTATCCCTGTTTGCCATATGAACAAGATGAAGGGCTGGGGGGCAATAATCATTTTAATTGCCCGGTAGTGGGCACTTATGCCGAAGTTATTCGTAATAATATGCCGGAACTGCAGGATATGGGCATAACCTTTTTAACACCTTTTCTGCCTTATGACGATAAGCGCCGGCTTAGCGAGCGTTTATACGAAGAATTATCTTTTCTTGATCTTAGCAAGGCGGAAATAGACCGGGCGGTGGCAGCCGCTGTTTACGAAGACGCCCGTTTTAAACAGGATATACGGCGTAAGGGCGAGGAAGTTATATCTTCTTTGGCGGCTTTAGATCAACGCGGCGTTATTTTAGCCGGCCGGCCTTATCATATAGACCCGGAAATCAATCATGGTTTGGCGGAAATGATCAATGGGTATGGTTTTGCTGTTTTAAGCGAAGACAGCGTGGCCCATTTAGGCCGGTTGCCCCGGCCCATAGGCGTGGTAGATCAGTGGATGTATCATACGCGGCTATATCAGGCCGCCGATGTGGCGCGGCGCAATAGGCGCCTGGAATTGGTGCAGCTGAACAGTTTCGGTTGCGGTTTAGATGCCTTAACCACCGATCAGGTGCAAGAGCTGATGACCGAGGCTTCCTGCCTCTATACTGTCTTGAAAATAGATGAGGTCAATAATCTGGGGGCGGCGCGCATCCGCATCCGTTCTTTAATAGCCGCCATACGCGATAAGCAGGAAAAGGATATTCGGGAAAACTGCGCAACGCCCCCCGGCAAAAAGCGTCCGCTTTATACCAAGGCAATGCAGCAAGCCGCCTACACTATTATTGCGCCGCAAATGTCGCCGCTACACTTTGTTTTAGTAGAAACAGCTTTTTTGGCCAGCGGTTATGATTTAAAAGTGCTGACCGATACCAGCCAGCATGTGGTGGAGACCGGATTAAAGTATGTGAACAATGACGCTTGTTATCCGGCTATTATTGTGGTGGGGCAAATAGCCGAAGCCCTGCTTTCGGGGGAATACGATTTAAACAGGCTGGCTATAATGATGAGCCAAACCGGCGGCGGCTGCCGCGCTACCAATTATATCAGCTTAATCCGCCGCATGCTGCAAGCTTTGGGTTTATCGCATATTCCGGTCATCTCGCTTTCTTCGGCAGCGGGGCTGGAAAAAAACCCCGGTTTTCGTTTAAGTTTAGGCAGCGTTTTGCGGGGAGTTATGGCAATAGCTTATGGAGACGCCTTAATGCGCTTGCTGTATCGGGTGCGCCCTTATGAATT
The DNA here is from genome assembly GCA_009778255.1 of Bacillota bacterium. GTDB lineage: Bacteria > Bacillota > Dehalobacteriia > UBA4068 > UBA4068 > WRKD01. Next base: position 1,175 of record WRKD01000022.1, on the reverse strand, counting down.
ACATGCTGGCGCTGCCGATGCCTTAGCCGCCACATGGTTAGAGATTTGCCAAAAATCTTTAGAGCATGCCCATCCTTTGACCTATCATCATAATGTAAAGCGTATGGTTAAGGAATTCGACGCTTTGCCTTTGCAAAATATAGCCCGTAAACCCCGGGTGGGCATAGTGGGCGAAATTTTGGTCAAATATCATCCGGCAGCCAATAATGACGCGGTTAAACTCGTGGAAGCCGAAGGCGGCGAAGCCGTGGTGCCGGATTTATTGGGGTTTTTGGAATACTGTTGTTATAATGCCATAACTAAGTATACCATGCTGGCGGGCAAGCGCTTCAGCGCATTTATTTGCCAAGTAGGCATATGGGCTTTGGAATGGCTGCGCCGCCCTTTACGCCTGCATCTTATTAAAGAAAAATTTGGCTACCCGCAAAGCATTTATCATCTTGCGGCTAAGGCTAAAGATATTGTTTCTTTGGGCAATATGTGCGGAGAAGGCTGGTTTCTTACCGGCGAAATGATCGAATTGATAAATGAAGGCGCCGCTAATATCATTTGCATGCAGCCCTTTGCCTGCCTGCCTAATCATGTGACAGGTAAGGGTGTGATGCGCGGCTTACTGAAAATTTACCCCAAAGCCAATATTGTGGCTGTAGATTATGACCCCGGCGCCAGTCAGGTGAATCAGCTAAACCGTATCCGCCTGATGATGACCATAGCCCGCGAAGCGGCAGAAAAATCGCAAGGCGGTTTTTAGCCCGCCTTACAGCATAGGGCGCAAAAAGAAACCCCGGTAAAATTAAGCTTTACCGGGGTTTCTTCTATTGTGCGCCTGGTGGAGCGGCGCTTTACGCCGCTTTTACTTATTCGATCACTTCTTCAACGATCTCTTCAGAGGCGGTTTCTATTATTTCTACTATTTCTTCAACAGTGGTAGCTTCGAGTACCGGAGCTTTATTAAAGGGTATGGTGATATAAGAATCGGCGCCCAGCTTAACATCGAATTCGGCGCTGCATTCCGGGGTAAGAAGCGGGGTGTAGAGCGGGTCGGTGCCGTAGATCATCACGCCTATGATGGTTCCCACCTCGAAGGTGTAATTAGAGGGGGTAAGGCCGACCACGTAGTTATAATATTTGCCGGGTTCTATTAAAGTGGTTTGGAAGAAGTAATTGGGGGTATA
>WRKD01000021.1 GCA_009778255.1 Bacillota bacterium | reverse complement strand
CCTCCTCCTAATGTGCCGGAGCCCGGCGAATGGGATATGTATTTAAAAGACGGCGCTCTTGATTGGGATGCCATTAATGAAGGGCTTGATAGTGGCGATATCGATCACAATCTAGTGATGATGCTGTTAAGAGATTATGGCTCAAATAGCGGCAATACACTAAATCCCACACCGGCGCCGGAAGCGGACGCAGCAGCAGCAACTGCTATTAGCAGGCAGGATAATATAATCATTAGCGCCATGCTGGTAGATTTTTGTGACGACCCCTTTAATATTTATATAGCTCCCGGTTCATCCTCAATATCTTATACCACTTTAGTAAGCGGCGGCATTTGGTTTGGCGGTGGCTTAAGCAATGCTAATCTGCAAAAAATCAACCAAGTAGCAGCTCCCAGGAATACCATCAACAATAAATACTATGAAGTGATATCTTATGGCAAAATGGATATGGCGAACCCTAATGCCAAATACGATTCTTATACCGCCGATAGAAAAGACCGGGTAGACTTAGAACCCGGCAAATTCTATGATCTTAGCTTATATTTGCAGCCCAATCTTTATAAAGTAAAAGCAGGTCATACCCTGGCTTTGGTGTTATTTGCTTATTATCCCGGCTTTGGCGCCGGCCAACCCTCAACAGCACAGGGACAATATGCCATTACCATTGATAATACAGCTACTTATGCTTCAATACCTTTAGATTTGCCCAAGACTTTTGATGTTACATTTTTTGCGAATGGACAAGTATATGATGAGCAAGAAGTGATAATGGGTCAAAAGGCTATAGTGCCGGATACTCCGCAAAAAGCCCGTTACATATTCAATGGCTGGTTTACAGATGAGACGGGCGGAGTCAAATGGGATTTTAGCAAAGCTATCACAGCAGATTTAAACCTGTATGCGCAATGGACAAAATACGATTTTACAGTTTTCCTGGCGCCGCAGAAAACGAGCGTTAATGTCGGCGAAACTTTTTATGTGGATATCATGTTGGAGGGTTCTTTGAATTATACGCAAGTGTTTACAGAAATCAACTATGATACCGATTTGCTGGAATTCGCGGGCTTTAGCGAATTACAAGGCTGGGTAGCCGCTGTTAATAAAATAGCTCCCAATCTTGTTTCCGTACGCAGCATGCCTTCAATGAATATGCTGATGGGCGAACCCTGTTTTGAACCAATTAAAATAGTTACGCTGGCTTTTAATGCTAAAGACAATTTTAACACTGCCAGCATAACAACTGATTTGGGTTTTTCTTCGGTTATGGTAACGCCGCCGGGCGGTTATTTGGGCGCGATAATCGACCCCGGTAATGCCGTAACACTGACTTTGAATAAATAAAGCATAGCTAGGTTAAAAAAAAGGCAAGCCGCCTTAAGCGGCTTGCCTTTTATAATAGTAACTTTCAACGCATCTATAACCCGTTTACCGCCAGCGCCACGTATTTATAGGCCCAATTGTTGCTTTGTATGTCGCTGAAACTTAGTTTAATATCTTGCCATGTCTGATCTTCCGGCTCACCAGCTAAAAGATAGCGGACAAGGGCTGTTACCGCTTCATAGCGTGTGCTGTTACCGTTCGGTCGAAAAGTTCCGTCCGGATAGCCGGTGAAAATGCCGGCTTTATATGCTTTTAAAATATCATCAGAAGCTGGGTGATTCGTCAAGTCATTGAAAATATTTTCCGCTATCTCGGTCAAATTATCCGCCTTTACCAGTATTACAGCCATTGCGGCGCGGGTCAACGGGGTTGCCGGATAGAAATTGCCCGCTGTGTCCGGCGCGATGATTTCCGCCTTGACCGCCCATTCAATAGCTTCATAAGACCAGCGCATTGGCATTACATCTTTGAAAGTCGGGCTTTTTTTATCTGCTTCAGGTGTGCCGCCAGTGTTCTTAAGACGGTAGAGTATAGCGATAAACTGTTCTTTGGTGATCAGCGTATCTCCCCTAAAAGTATTGTCTTCGAACCCTTGGATAAAGGCGGCAAAGCCGACAAATGAAGTTAGAGGCGTTTCTTCTTCAATGATGACTTCGTTCCATTTAGCGTAGAGGGTGATATCGCCTGTTACGGCTTTGCTGAAATCGTACTCACTGGTCAAGGCGCTGTTACTGAACCATCCTGCGAAGGTATAGCCATCTTTAGTTGGGTTCGCGGGTTTTATGGCTTTACTGCCGGAAGAGACGCTTTGCCGGTTTATGGCACTGCCGCCATTACTATTAAAGATCACATTAAAGCTTAATGGAGCAACCCTGCCACCGCCTCCTACTGCGCCGACAGTATCAACTACAGGGATAGCTTCAAATTCAACTTGAACAGTGGCTGCCGCCTTTAGGTTGATTAATGTATAATTATTGGAAGTATTTCCCGAAACAGCAATATTGTTGAGTTTCCAGCCTTTTACCCTATAAGCGCTGTTAGGGGTTGCGGTAAATAGGATGTTTTTACCTTCTTCAACAGAGTCGCCATTTGCAATACCCACGCCATTTATCGTAGCACTCAAAGCGCCGTTACCGCCTATAACAGAGAATGTGACGGTATGAGTTTCGGGTTGTACATCACTTTGCGGCCCGATCTTAAAAAACAAAGGAGTAGATGCCGCAAAAGATGTATTATTATTGTCTATTTGTAGCCAGATATAAACATGATATATACCTGTGCCTAGGTTTCTTTCAATGCGTAGTATATTTTCTCCCGTTTTGGGAGAATCAAGTGCAATGCCGTAGTTGACCAAAACCCCGCTCTCGTTTACTATTTTGTAACGAATAGATACATTGTCCGTTGCTTTGATATCGGCGGTCAGCAGCAGATCATTATTAGAAAGTGGAAAATTCGAGCTGCTTGTGACATTTATGCCATTATGTTTTAGGTTGCTAAAATAATCGACCAAGCTGTTATCCAATACAGTAAGCTTATAATTCTTCTCTCCTGAAGCTGCGGCAAAATAAATTGAATTGGCTGCAATTTGATTAGGTTTTACTACAGGGCCGTTTACTACCTCTGAAACAAAAACTATCTGATCAGGATCGAGTTTGAAGAGAGGCATAGCTTCAGTACAATTGGAGTTCATCGCTATAGTAGTTGTTTGATTGTCATCAAAGTATATTAAGGGCGCCTCTAAAAACTAGCTTTACAACTCTGCCAAATTAGCGCAACTATCATTTTCTCGTCATTGCGGCCTTCGCGCCGC
>WRKD01000020.1 GCA_009778255.1 Bacillota bacterium | reverse complement strand
GTAAAAGTGCCCCAAACTTGCAGCCCTATCCAGGGGATTGCGGATCAAGTCCGCAATGACGGGGATATTTAGGTAATTAGTCTCATTTTAATCATTTTGTTAGTGTTTATTCTGGTTTCTAGAGGTGCCCTTTAATAAATTCTATTATAAATGGCCATAAAAAAGGGTTTTAACGAACAGCGCCGAAAAAAATAAGAACCGCCTGTATCAAAACATGTAAAAGAGGTGTATATATGGAGCCTATAATTATTGGGCCGCGTCTTAAGGCCCTAAGAAAAGCGCTGGAACAAAAAAACTTTGATGCACTGCTGGTAGTAAACGAATCTAATGTTTCCTATATGAGTGGTTACACCAATCGCGATTCTTTCCTGTTTATAAGCAACGAAAGCTGTGGCGCGGCCAATATCTTCATCACCGATTTCCGATATATAGAACAGGCAGAAACCGAATGCCCAGATTACAGTATTATGTTATACCGCAACCCCGACCCTACTTTGCCGGAGCGCTTAATAGAATTATGCGCCGCCTATGGAGTAAAGAGCCTGGCTTTCGAAAGCGAGCATATCGGTTATGCCCGGCATAAAGAAATAGCCGCCGCTTTAACAAAAACGGAATTTCTGCCAAGTGAAAACCTCATAGAAAACCTGCGTTATGTAAAAGATGCGGCGGAAACAGCGCGCTTAAGTAAAGCTTGTAGTTGCACGGATCAGGTTTTTACCGATATTTGCAAAATAATTAAGCCCGGTTTAACAGAATTAGAAGTGGAATGGGCACTGCTGCAAAGTGTGCATGAACATGGCTGCCAGCCCAGTTTTCCTTTTATTGTGGTTTCCGGCATAAGAGGCAGCTTGCCTCATGGCATAGCGGGAGATAAAAAGCTGCAAACCGGCGAATTTATCACCATGGATTTCGGCTGTATGTATGAAGGGTATCATGCCGATATGACGCGCACAGTATTTATAGGAGAACCAACAACAAAGCAGCGCTGCCTGTACGATATCGTATTAAAAGCCAATGAGCTGGCGGAAGAAAAAATACAAGCTGGGGCTACCGCGCAATCTATAGACGCGCTAGCGCGTGGCTATATTACCCAGCAAGGTTATGGTAAGAACTTCGGTCATGGATTAGGCCATGGTGTAGGCCTCGATATACATGAACGCCCTTTCATGAGCAATATCAGTAAAGACACCCTAAGCCAAGGCTGCCTGATTACGGTAGAACCGGGTATTTACTTGCCGGGCGATTGCGGCATCCGCATTGAAGACACTGTGTTGGTTATGGAAACTGGCTGCAAAAACCTCTTCAACTCACCTAAAGAACTAGTTTGCTTATAATGCAACTACCAAATGATCCTCCTAAAAGCCACCTTCCTCGGAAGTGGAGCGCAAAGGGGTTGGGTTTTACTCGGTCGGCGGCGTACCGCTAGCCGTTTAAATAATAGAAAGGCTGTTCACGGCAATTATTAAACAATTTTAAGGAGGAAGATGATTTATGAAGAAAAACCGTTTATTGTATGTTTTGGCCATAGCGCTCATTGCAGCGCTGCTACTGGGGCTGGCTGCTTGCGGCGGCAGCGGCAGTTCGAAAACTACGCAAAAATTGGTCTTTGCCAACCTGCCCTTGCAGAACATAGACCCGCAACAGTTTAACGCCTCCCCATCCTATGTTGCTATTAAAGGCTTTGCCGAGGGTCTAGTACATACCTGGCAGGGTCAGGTCAAACCCGGCGTAGCCGAAAGCTGGGAAATTGCCTCCGACAATATGACCATGACTTTCCATCTGCGCAAAAATGCCTGCTGGAGCGATGGCACCCCTCTAACCGCCCACGATTTCGTCTACGGTTTTCGCCGTTTGGCGGATCCGGATAACGGCGCCAGCTATCGCTGGGTGCTGGCGGAAATAGTCAACGGAGAGGATATAGCATATGGCGACGGCAGCATTCCTGTTGAAGAATTAGGCGTAGAAGCCCCCGACGATTACACTTTTATTATTCACTTCAATACCCCGGCGCCGTATTATCTAGACTTTCTGGATATGCCGCCTTTTTACCCAACAAAACAGGAATGGGTTGAAAAATACGGAGATAAATACGCTTCTTCGGCCGATACCATACTGGGCAACGGGCCCTATAAATTAGCGGATTACCGTTTGGACGACAGATATGTTTTAGTGCCTAATGAAAACTATTGGGATAAAAGCGCAATAAAATTAAAGGAAATAACTGTAATAACTGCGGATGAAGAAACCGGTTTCGCTATGTTTGAAGCGGGCGAAGTAGATTGGGCGCGTATACCGGTGGCCATTGCTTCCCAATACCTGAATAATCCCAGTTCTTTGCCGGATAACTCCACAGCTTACACCTATAAAAGCGGCGCGGTAGACTGGTTCTGCATCAATATTGCCAGCACCACAAATCCTATTTTGGGTAATCTCGATTTCCGTCTGGCTTTGAATTATGCGCTTGATCGGGAGGAATATATCGCTATTTCTTCCGGAGGCCTCTACAGCCCGGCTACACGCTTTGTTTTACCCACCGTTTCCGGCGCTAACAAACCATATTGCGAAGAACATCCCATCAACTTCTTCAAAACAACCGCGGAATTAGATAAAGCGCAAGAGCATCTACAAAGGGCTATGGAAGCTTTGGGAATAAGCGACCCCGGCCGTATCAGCATCTCTATTAAAGTAGCCGATACTACGCCCAGGCTGATTGCCGAGAATTGCCAAGATCAATGGTCCCGCACCTTGGGCATCAATGTTACCATCGATACCGTAACTTATCGTTCTATGTTGGATGACCGCGTAGCTGGCGAATTCGATTTAGTCTATGCCGGCTGGATGCCCGATTACGACGACCCCTACACGTATCTGGGTTACTTTATGTCCAATAATTCGCAAAACGGTGGCAAATACAACAACCCGCGTTACGATGAACTGGTGGGCACGGCCAATAATTTCGCCAGCAAGGAAGAACGTTTGGCTATGTATGCCGAAGCCGAAGTATTGCTGATACACGAAGCCGGCATAGTACCGCTGCAAGTGCGTGAGGTACCGGCAGTTATTCGCAGCAACCTTAAAGGTTTTGTGCACTTCTATTTGGGCATGGAAATGGATTATATTTACGCATATTATGAGTAATTAACATAACCGTTTAGCGGGCCGCACAATGTGCGGC
>WRKD01000019.1 GCA_009778255.1 Bacillota bacterium | reverse complement strand
CCCCCCGGCGGTACAGTGAAATTTATTTTTCAGCCCCGCGAAGAAAAACCGCCCGGCGGCGCCCGAGATATGGTGATGGCCGGAGTATTGCGTAACCCCGATGCAGACGCAGTATTCGGTACCCATATCACCAACGACTACCCGGTAGGGGTAGTAGCCTTATTCGACGGTGTGGTAATGGCGGTAGCCGACGATTTTCGTCTTTCTATTACCGGAAAAGGCGGACATGGCGCCAGCCCGCATCAAACTATCGATACCATAGCCGTAACTGCCCAAACCATTGAGGCTTTACAGAATATACATAGCCGCCGCATCGACCCTACCGAACCGGTAGTGCTTACCGTAGGCACTATACATGGGGGCACGGCACAAAATATAATACCCGACCGCGTAGATATGACAGGTACCCTGCGTTGCCTGAATACTAAAGTGCGCGATAAAGTAATGGAATATATGCATGATACACTGCAAGGAATAACCTCGGCTTGGGGCGCGGCTTATGAATTAGATTATATTTATGGCTATCCGCCGGTGATCAATAATCACGATTTGAATCAGGTGCTGGCAGAAGCAGCGCAAGCAGCCGGAGCTCAGATGGAAATTATGGAAAGGCCTTTATTGGCTGGGGAAGATTTTTCTTATTATGGGCGGGAAGCGCCGGCGGCTTTCTTTTTTACCGGTGCCGGCAGCCAGCGTTATCAGCGGCCTTGGCATCATAATTGTTTCGATATTGAAGAAGACGCCTTACCTATAGGGGCAAAAACAATGGCTTTGGCTGCCTGCCATGTAGCGGAACAGGAAAAATAATACATAATATACCGTATACTAAACATCCCCTATACCATATATTGTATAGGGGATGTTTTTTGCTGTTTTAGAGAAAAATTATTAAAAAAATTTCGCATAAAAAAAGGAAAAATGCTCCTTAAGGAGAATTAGATTACGTATTAAGTGGAATAAAGTGGCGTAAGGTAGCATAAAGTTGAGGAAATAATATGTTTAGTGGTGAGTTCAACCACATATTGGACATAAAGTATCGTTATATAGCGCCGGCGCTTTTTCGCGAGGCGCTGGGGAGTCATTTTGTAATTACCAAAGGTTTGGATCGTTGTTTATTTGTGTATACTTGGGAGATGTGGCAAAGTAAAATTGCCGAATTAAGCCAGCTTTCTTCCACCAGCGCCGCGACCCGCAAATTTTCCCGCAACTTTTTTGCCGGTGCCTTAATAGCCGAGCCGGATAAACAAGGCCGGGTTGTGTTACCAGAAAGCTTAAGAGAATATGCTAAGTTAAACAGAGAGATCGTAACCATCGGCGTTTTGAACCGTTTAGAAATTTGGGATAAAGAAGTGTGGGCGGAGTACAATAGCGAAGCGGATATGGAATATGAACAGGTAGCGGAAAGACTAGCCGAAATCCGCCCGGATATAATTTTGTGATAAATAATGAGTATTTTCATCAGCCAGTACTGCTCAAAGAAACTCTGGCAGTACTTAAGCCCCGCGCCGGCGGCTTATATGTGGATGGCACCATAGGTGGCGCGGGGCATGCGGAGGCAGTTTTACTGGCGGCGCCAAATATTACCTTAATTGGTTTGGATCGGGATGAAACAGCACTCGCGGCGGCAAGAGCGCGTTTGGCGCCTTTTGGTAAGCGAGTTAGGCTGTATCATAGCAATTTTTCGCAAATTAAGCAAGTAATTTCTCACTTGGGTTATACAGAGGCAGCTGTAGATGGTGTTTTGCTGGATATTGGCGTTTCTTCACCTCAGGTTGATGAAGCAAAACGCGGTTTTTCCTATATGAAAGATGGTCCTTTAGATATGCGTATGGATAACCGTTTAGTTCTCACTGCCGCCATGATAGTGAATAATTGGGAAGAAGCCGATCTCAAACGCCTTCTGTATGAAAAGGGCGAAGAAAAATGGGCTCAGCGTATTGCCGCTTTTATTATCGCCGAAAGGACAATTGCTCCCATAAATACTACTTTTCAATTGGTAAGTGTGATAAAAAAAGCCATACCCAAAGGGGCGCGGGAAAAAGATCAACACCCGGCTAAACGCAGTTTTATGGCGTTGCGCTGTCAGGTCAATGATGAATTTAACGAGCTTGGACAAGGGCTGCAGGCGACAATAGAAGTATTAAAAACAGGCGGCAGGGCGGCGGTAATCAGCTTTCATTCTTTGGAAGACCGCATAATAAAAGAAAAGTTTAATTATTGGGCCAGCACTTGTGTTTGCCCTCCGGAATTGCCACTTTGCGTATGTGGGCATAAGCCAAAAATTAAGTTGATTAACCGTAAACCTATAATAGCCGGGGCAGAAGAAAAAGAGCAAAACCCCCGTGCCAGAAGCGCTAAATTAAGGGCAGCAGAAAAACTATAACACCAAAGCAAGATGTAAATGAGGGCGGGTAATTAGCAATGAATAAAAGTACGCAGTTAGCTGAAACATATTTAGAAAGACCGCAAACTTTGCAATGGCAAAGAAGGCGTTTAGAATTGTTGCAGCCTGAACAGGAACAGCGAATGGCTAAACGCCGTTGGGAAACGGTACCTTATGTTTTACTGGTGGCGCTGATTTTTATTTTTGCTTTCGCTTATATGTGTTTGGATGCTAAAATAGGCGTGGCAGGACTAAAAATAAATGATTTAGAAGCGCAAATTAAAGAGCAACAAACTCTTTCTTTACGCACCGAACTTGAAATAGGGGTTTTAAGCTCGCTGTCGCGCATTGAAAACTATGCCAAGCTGCATTTGGGCATGGTTTATCCGGATATTGGCGCGGTGCATTATTTAGATCAGCAGGTAAGCAATATGTTAGCGGAAGAATTGGCTGTATTAGCTGAAGCAGAACCGCCAACAGAGCAGGAAGTTCAAGAAACCCCCTTGCTAAAAGTGTGGGCGGAATTAGTTAATAAGTATGTATCCGGCGCAGCTATGGCAATGAACGGCGAACACCGTTTGTAAACATTATTTAGATTTAAATACTTAAGCTTTAAACGTATTACTTTCAGTAAAAAAGCCTCTTTTAGGCAAACCCTATTTAGGAGTGATATTCATGGCCCCGGGCCGGATCAGCATGCGGCGTAGAATGGTTATAGCCTTGATATT
>WRKD01000018.1 GCA_009778255.1 Bacillota bacterium | reverse complement strand
TCAGGGAAAGTGTTAGGGCGGCGCAACCCGCATCCAATAATTGTACAAGTTGCCGCGCCGCTAAACAGCTTGCGCTAAGCAGCGCTTCCGCTTCGCTAAGAAAACTGTTCAGTTTATTTAAAGCCTGCCTATGCAGTTCCGCTTCCTCAGCTCGATCATGAGCCAGCGCGCTATACTGCCATGTTTCTAAAACATCCTCAATGTTCAACTCTTCCAGCAGTTCCCTAAAGGCTGTGAAGAATGCGCCGGGCTTTACTTCAGCGGTGGCGGCAGGCGCTTTGTGTAAGAAATGCTTTAAAGCCGCCACACCCCGTTTACGCAGTTCGTTTATTTCGGCTAATAATAATTGCGCTTCCTCTTCATTTTCTGCGCCGCGCCAATACTGCCAATCTGCCTCCATTTGCCATTGCCAATGACGTATGCCATGAGCCAGGCAGTAGTTTTCTAATTTATCTATTTCCGATAAAGTCAGCGGCGTCAAACCGCTTTTAAAATAACGGAATATTTGACGGTAATGGGCTTCGCCGGCCCATATTTCCAGTACTGCGCGAAAAAGTTCTATCAACGGATGATAAAGCAGGGTTTTTTTTGTATCCGAAAAATATGGAATATCAAATTCACTAAAGATTTCCGGCAGCAGATCTTCGTAGGTATGTAAATCTCGTGTGATCACGCCGATCTCTTTATAACGCAAACCATTACAGCGCACAAAACTTTTAATTTTTGCTGCGGCTATCATAACTTCTTCACGCGGGTTTGCCGCCGCCATTACTTGAAGGCAACACGGTTTTTCCTGTTGAGGCAGGATATTGCTTTGGGTAAATAAAAATTTTTCTATTAAATTTAGTTCCGGGTTTTTGGCAAATCGGCCTTTTTCTCCGTATAAAAGTAAGGGCGAATGTGTTTTGGTAGGCAATTGCTCGGCTATTTTTAGTAAATTTTGATAACTTTGGCGGCAGTTGGTAAAAATATCTTGCCCCAAGGTGGTATGTTCCATTTCTTCAGGGTCTATGGCTAAAGCTATTTCTAAGCGGCTGGCGCTTTGCATGAGCGCTGCCAGCACTTTCAGCTCTTTTGAGGTAAAGTGGCTATAGCCATCTACAAAAACCGTAGCATTTGCTAAAAACCCCTCTTCCGCTATAGAGCGCGCTAAATAAGCCAAGCTGGAAGATGAATTGTCATAATCCTCTATTACTTTGGCGTATTCGCCGTACAATAATGCAATATCGTGCAATTTATCCTGTAGAGGGCCTATTTCTTTTTGCGCCGCCTCGGCTAAACATGCCGGGCTAATATTATATGCCAGCATTTCCTCGGCTAAAGCTACCAGCGAGTCTGCTAAACCATGCCCGAAGGAAGTAGCGCCAAACAGTTTTAGCCTGCTTCGGCATTGTTGTATCAAAGAGCCCATCAGCATAACTCGCGCCGCTTCGCTAAGCTTGGGTTTAAGGCTTTTCCCTCTTTGCCGCATCGCTTGCCAAGCCAGCCGATCGAAGCTGGTCACTTCTCCGCCCATATAACCATGAGGCATAAAATCGCAAGCCAGCATGCGTTCGTGTATGAAGGTAGCCTGTTCTGGCAAAATAAATAATAAGGGAGCAGCATGCTTATTATTAAGCAGACGCGCCATTTCGCTTAAACAATAATAGGTTTTACCAGAACCTGCCCGGCCTATAATAAAACGCAAACTCATATTAGATTACCTTAAATTTCTAATTTCATCTGTTGTACTTTTCTGTTTGTGAATAAACTTACATATTCAAAGCCGGCTGCTTTGATCATTTCATAACCCGGGCGTATTAAACCGAAAGCCGAATTTAAACTGTGGCAGTCGGAGCCGCAAGTTATGATTTCTCCGCCCAATTCTCGGTAGCGTTTTAATACCTGTAGGCTGGGATGTGTTTCGCTCATGCCATAACGCCAGCCGGCGGTATTTACTTCCAAGCCTTGCCCTCGCTGAATTAAAAGCTTTAAAAGTGCGTCTAATATTTCGGCGTGGTCATTATAAGAGAATGGTGTATCGCTAAAGCGGCGGTTACGCCGTATGAGATCGAGATGCCCTAAAACGTCGAAGGCGTCGAATTTGTGCACCTGCTCATATAAGCCGCAGAAATAATTGTGATACGCGTCTTGTATGCTTTGCCTGCTGCCGAAATTGCCGTCGTAAGCGGAAAGATTACAACCGAAAAGCTCGTGTACGGAACCCAGTATAAAATCCCAAGCGCTTTCTTTCAGCAGTTTCTCTATATCTTTGCGGCGTTGCGGGTTAATATCTAACTCTAAACCCATGCCTAATTCCAGGGTAGGGAAATCTGCGCGCGCTTTGAGCAGTTCATGCTCATAAGCTGTTTGATCCGGCAATTCGTCATAAGCCGGGTCGTTTCCCAGCATAGCATGTTCGGTAAAAGTCAGCCCGGCAGCGCCTTTTTCCAAGGCCAGCTGACAAGTATTATATATACTTATATTGCTGTCGAAAGAAATAGAGGAATGGGTATGATAATCGTAATATTTTTGCATATTAGCTACCTTTCATATACATTGATTTAGCGTTTTACCATAACTTAAAGCAAAAGCCCGCTTCAAGTACAAGAATCAGTACATTTAGCAGGAATTTTGCCTTGGCGCGCCAGAAGGGATTCGAACCCCTGACCCACGGCTTAGAAGGCCGTTGCTCTATCCTACTGAGCTACTGGCACAGATATTAATACAGAATAGCTTACGGTAAAACTGCCGCTTTTTTAAATTCAGCAAAAACATTATATCACGCAAAGTTTGCTTAAGCAATATGAAAGTTTTGCGGCGCTCACCGACCGCTCTCACCGACCCGCCCTTCTATGTTTTCTGCCGCTGCACAACAGTTCCCTATTTTGCCGATGATGTTGAGGAGCGCAGTGCGAGGTAAAGATGGGGAAACCGGTTATGTGGATAGACGCTCTCCACCTTTTCGAGTTTTGATTTTGTGTTGCTATCAATCACGAACATCGGCAATAATGGGTTAAGGGCACCTCTAGAAACCAGAATAAACACTAACAAAATGATCAAAATGAGACTAATTACCTAAATATCCCCGTCATTGCGGACTT
>WRKD01000017.1 GCA_009778255.1 Bacillota bacterium | reverse complement strand
TCCGCAATGACGGGGATATTTAGGTAATTAGTCTCATTTTGATCATTTTGTTAGTGTTTATTCTGGTTTCTAGAGGTGCCCTTTAGCAAGTTTATTAGAAGGAATAGCATAGAGGCGCCCTTAAGGCGTTTTGAGGATTTTTACAGAATTATCCGGTATACTCCTTTTACTTTATCTTTAAGATATGAACAATCTTTTTCACCGGATTCCATATAATCCATAATTTCTATAACCTGCGCGGCAAGCTCTGTTTGTGGCAGGCTATTTTTAATTGCATATTGGGGGCTGGCTTTGATGCGCAGATTATAGCGGTATTTAATCATTTCGCTAAACAATCTATATGCTTCATTGATATCTTGAGTAGCCAGCAATTGCCGGTACAAAGATTTCATGGTTGTATCTTGCTGTTTTCGTTTTAGCAGTAAAAGTATAGCGAGCATGGCTAAAAGCAGCGCCGCCAAGCCTAGTAAGGCAATGTATAATACTGGCTTTTTCAAACGTATAGTAAAATATCCCGGGCTGGCGCTTTGATAATTTACTTGAGTGATTTTTACTGTTTCTAAAGTTTGTGCAGGCCCGCCGCTTAAGCTATTAGATAAAAGCGGCATTTCGCCATGAACTTGTATGGTGGCGCCCTCTATATTTGCTTGCATATATTCTCCGCTTGTGGGCTCAAAAAAAGGAATAGCTAGCGGCGCTATTTTTATGGCGCCGGTTTTTTCCGGAACCAGTATTATTTCAAAATCTTTTTGTGTATAGTATTGATTGGCTATAACAGATTCACTCATGTTTTTTTGAGTTTCGTAAACAGTAAAACCGGGCAGCGAAGCACTGAAGATTTTTTTCAAACTATCTAAGTTGCAATTACCAGAAGCTTTTACTGTTAAAAGAAGTGAATCGCCGTACTCTACTTCTTCACTGCTGAAGCTGCCTTCTAATTGCAATTGACCAACAAGGCCGGAATAATTAGCCGGCTTTTTGGCTTGAGGCAGCGTTTTGATCAGCAATTCCTTTTCTTCTGTTTGCAAATACATGGGCTGGGAACTATTAAAAAAATTGCCAAAACTACCGAATGCACTGCCGAAACCATTATCTGTTATAACATTCACCTGCATATTAAAAGAGGGTATGATATGAGCTCCTGCTTTAATAGGATCCAAAATCAAGGTTTTTACTTCATACTTTGCATACCTCACGCCGTCTAAATAAACATATTCATTTTTTAGCTGATCCTGTGGTATATCTTTGGCTATAATCCCCTCGATAGAGGTATAATCGGTAAACCCATAGTTTTCTATATTATAACGGGTATAAAGCTCGTATGTAATAATAAGTTTTTCACCTAAGTAAGCTTCTGCTTTAGAGAGCTTTGTGGTAACGAATAAATCGGCTTCAGCCGCTTTTTCGCTGGATGAACTCTCCGCCACCTTTACCTGTAAGGTATTTGTTTCATAAGTTTGGCCCTGATATTCAATAATGGCTTTTAAAAAGAACATACCTGCTGTTTTGGGCATTATTATGTATTGACGGTTTTCTTGAAAGCTGCTTTGGCCATTAATCATATTGATCGAAGTGCCAGAATTTTGCGATAACACATCAAAATCGTCGATTCCGGCAATGCCGGTAATTTTAGCTCCTTGGGCATTTATGATTGTCAAAGTTAAATAGCTGCTGACGCCTATTTGCATATTAAGATTATCCATTTCCAAGCGAAACTCTGTATCCGTTGCGCCTTCAGCAATTGCATTGCAGGCAAATATTATTAAAAAGGCAAAAACTATTATTGCCCCTAAGCATATTTTTAGGCCCTTAGATGATTTACCAATCAATTTTCCCATCCTTTCCTTCAATAACACTTTGATTGTTTTTTAGGCTCTCTTCTTCCTGGCTTTCCAATAACTGTAATATACGTTCTACAGCTTCCAGATCCGCCTCGTTTTCTTCTGCATCTGAAGATATACTATCTTCGCCTTCATCTTCCTCTTGATTTTGCATATTAGCCGCATCTTCCTGCTCATTTTGATCTTGCTCTGCAGTAGCTTGATCTTCTTGTTCCTGCTCTGAACCTTCTTGACTTTGGTTTTCTTCGCTCTGCTCTTGTTCGCTCTGATCTTGTTCAGTAGAATTTTGCTCATTTTGCTCGTTTTTGTCTTGTTCGCTGTTTTCGTCTTGCTCGTCTTCCTCATTTTGCTCGTCTTGCTCATTTTGCTCATTATTCTCACTGGAGTTTTCTTCATCCAGTAGCGCTCTAACAAATTCGTAGTTAAATTTTAGAGGTACATTTTGCGGATACAATAAAATGCCTTGCCTATATATTTGCAGCGCCTGGGCGTAAGATTGTTTTATTAATTCCGAATCTGTAGAAGATTTGGCCAAGAAATAATAAATATTGCCTGCGTTTAAGTATTTATCTATAGTATCTTCTGCTTTTTCATAATATTGCGCGGCTTTTTCGTATTCTGCTATTTGCAGGGCTGCCTGCGCCGCATTAAAAGTGAGTTTTTTATCTTGCGGTTTCACTTCAATACCCGTTTCATATAAAGTAAGAGCCGCCTCATACTTTTCCAGAAAATATTGTTTATTACCTTGCCACAAAGCTTTTTGCGCCGTATTATCCAAACCCGACCAACCTGCTAAAAAAAATGAGAAAAGTAGAAGCAAGATAAAGCCGCCAATATATAGTATTTTTTTCATGATACCCTCCTTACGGGCCAAAACCAAGCCAGCAGAAAAAAGAGCAGGCCCGGGCCTAAAAAGTATTGATAAAGCGGTTTATATCTTTTAATTTGCTCCGCCGCATAGGTGTCTTTTTTTAAGGCAGATAACTCATCTATAAGGTCGTAAATTTCTTTCCCCTGCTGACTAATTTGATAATAAGTGCCATTGCCATAGCGGGAAAGTTGTTTTAAAGTCGCAGGCATGAGCCTTGAGGTTATAGGGTTTCCGTTGGCGTCTTTTAGGTAATCGGTTATTGTATCTCCTGCATTATTATATACAGGCACCAGACCCCCTTTTTCGGCGCCGATACCCACAGCGTATATTTTTATACTCTCATCTTTAACGGCTT
>WRKD01000016.1 GCA_009778255.1 Bacillota bacterium | reverse complement strand
AGTTCCGGTACTACGCCGCCATAAAGCCGGTGTATATCTATCTGCGAAGCAATGGTATTTGCCAGTACCCGCCGGCCGTCTTCTACTACTGCCGCCGCTGTTTCGTCGCAACTGCTTTCTATGGCCAGAATCAATGTCATATTCTTTTAACTATCCTTTTATATTCTCCAAATCGGCCCACATTATTACAGCGTCTTCGCCATCATTATAATAATGTGGGCGCACACCCACGCTTTGGAAACCAAATCTGTTATATAATGTTATAGCCGCTATATTGCTTATGCGTACCTCCAATGTCATAGCCGTGCCGCCTAAAGCGCGGCAAGCTGTTACAAGCTGCGCCACCAGCAGCTTACCTAAGCCCAAAGAGCGAAAATCGGCATGTACAGCCACATTAGCGATATGTCCCTCGGTAAGGATTTGCCAAAAACCGCCATAACCCAGCAAACGCTGTTCACAAAAGCAGCCATAATAATGAGCAAGAGCATTTTCTGTAAGCTCATAGCGAAAAGATTCGCGGCTCCATGGGTCGGCAAAGCATGATTTCTCCAACACTAGAATATCTTCCACATGCTCAAGCGTCAAGCGCTTTAGGCAAAGCTCATTCATGCTCTTTACCTTCATTTACACGTTGTTTAATCAAAAATTGCTCTTGTGCCGCCGCTAAACGCAAATATTGCGGTTCCAACATTACCGGGTCGGCAATTTCACCCGCCAAAAACTTTGTATAGCCTAATAA
Organism: Bacillota bacterium; assembly: GCA_009778255.1. Lineage (GTDB taxonomy): Bacteria > Bacillota > Dehalobacteriia > UBA4068 > UBA4068 > WRKD01. The sequence goes on along the minus strand of WRKD01000016.1, from coordinate 2,243 downwards.
AGCCGTGGAGGCGGCTAAAAAACCCTGTCGCTGCACAGGCGCCCGCCGTATCCTTGTACCCAACAAAACCGCCAAGTGCGCTTCGGCTTTTATTAGACCATCGCCGCATATAATAATTGGTTTAAGCGCAAGGCGACCCGGGCCATGATCTATATTTTCACTGGCTAATAATAAGCGCTCTGCCAGCACTAAAGGAGTAATCAATACATCGTCAAGCAAGCGTTCGCCTTCAGCGAAAAGAGCAGCATAAACTTCGTCGCGTTGCGCATTAAGAAGCGGGCAAACAAAACAATTGCTTTCATAAGCGCCATAGGCAAGCGCTTCTAAAGAGCTAACAGCAATCACAGGCTTAGCAAGAGCTTGAGCCCAGGCTTTAACTGTTGCCAAACCGATGCGTAAACCGGTAAAAGAACCTGGACCTATAGTTACAGCCAAGGCATCCAGATCGGCAAGAACCATTCCACTGAGGGAAAGTAGGTTTTTGCATAAGGGCAATAGTATTTCGCTGGCTAGACGGCCTGAACACAAATCTATTTGGCCAATAATACCCTGTTCGCCAGCTATAGCCGCGCCTACCGTTGCCGTGGAGGTATCTATAGCTAAAACACGCATATCTTATTCTCCTGCATACTTATTTGCTCCCTTTAAATCTGGATACAAGAGCAGTTATCCAGCTATGGACCTTTTCCTCATAACAAAATTCCAAGCATCTGACCTCTGGCTGCTGCGGTAAAGCTGAAAAGTGCAGCTCTATTACGTTTTTTTGAGGTAAAAAAAGAGAAATAAATTGCGGCCATTCCACATAAGCTGTTTTACCGCTTAAAAAGCATTCGCTTAAGCCGAGTTGAGCAATTTCCTCTTCTTCTAATTGCTCCATCCTATATGCGTCTATATGACAAAAAGGCAGCCTGCCTTGGTATTCCTGAATATAGATATAGGTTGGGCTGGTTACCGGCCCACTTATACCTAAGCCACGCGCTAAGCCCTGGGCAAATACAGTTTTCCCCAAACCCAGACCGCCGAATGCGGCGATCACAGTATTCGGCGGCATAGTTTCCCCAATTTTTTGTCCCAGTATACGCGTTTGTTCGGCGCTAAAAGTTTGTACGGTTTTTTGCATAAACCCTCCCCATACCCACCCGGCATAGTGGCGGTTTTCTTGATAATTTCACTTTGTTTTTTACTCTTTATTACTCGCTTTTGGCTGCCTTGCCACTAAAATACCTCTATCCCTACCACCAAGATCGGCCAGGCATTCTATTATTTGCCAGCCCTCTTGTAAAAGCAGCTGCTTCACTTGATTTTGCTGTTGCCAACCATGTTCTAATAACAGAAAACCCGCCGGTTTCAGCAAAGGTGCGGCCTGTTGTGCTAAAGGCCGGTAGAAATCTAAGCCATCTGTTCCGCCATACAAGGCTAAAGTTGGCTCCCCTTGCACTATTGGCAATAATTGCGCCATTTCTACTTCCGTTACATATGGGGGGTTGCTGATAATCAAATCGAAACGCAGGCCGAGAGCTTGAAGGGGTGCAAGCAAGTTTCCCTTAAAAAAATGACAGCGCTCGCTTACGCCATGCAAATATCTGTTCTTTTCTGCCCACAACAGGGCATCTTGCGAAATATCTACGCCATATACCATTGCTTGCGGCAAATGATAAGCCAGGCTAACAGCAATAGTCCCAGGGCCCGCGCCGATATCGGCTATTAAGGGCGCCCCGGCTTCTTTAAGCAAAAAAATAGCTTTTTCTACCAACACTTCCGTATCTGGGCGGGGAATTAAGGCGCCCGGCCCCACCACGAAAGTTAAACCCATAAACCCTGCTTCTCCCAGCACATATTGGAGGGGTTCCCCAGCTAAACGCCGGGCAAGCAAGTTATTTAAAGAAGCGTCACCGATTTGCTTTTCCGGGTAAAGAGCCAATTGGCTCGGTTCTACGCCGCATAAATAGGCGCAGATAAGCTGCGCCTCACGTTTAGCTTCACCAAAACTCGCTTGTTGAAGCATATTTTGTAGGTAAAGCAAAGCTTGACGGGCCAGCATTATTCTTTAAGACGCTGGGCTTGATCAGAGGTAATGAGAGAATCGATGATCTCATCTAAATCTCCCTGTAATATCCATTCCAGCCGATGTAAAGTCAGCCCTATACGATGATCGGTGACCCGGCCCTGGGGAAAATTATAGGTGCGTATGCGCTCGGATCGATCACCAGAGCCTACCATATTACGGCGGGCTGAAGCTTCGG
>WRKD01000015.1 GCA_009778255.1 Bacillota bacterium | reverse complement strand
CCTCGCGGGAAATTTCCAGTTTTATACAGCGTCCCCCTGTTTGCATAGATAAAAAAGCATTTAAAGGTTCGTAGAGAACCTCTTGCTTATTGCCGAAACCGCCGCCTATATAGGGTTTTATCACCCTAATCATGCCCCAAGGTATACCCAAAGCCTGACCAATCACCCGCCGTACTATATGTGGTATTTGGGTAGAACTTACCACAACAACTTTTTGCTGTTCCATATATGCAAAGGATATGGGCAGTTCCAAATGACATTGTTGTACTTGTTGGGTATGGAATATTCCGCTTATTTTTTTCAAGCCATCCTGAGCGCATTTTTCGGCAAAATCTGGACTAATGCTGCCGCTGCGCTTTAAAACATTTTGCGGATGCCCGGCATGTATTTCACCGGCGCCTTCTGCCATAGCCTCTTCAACAGAAATTAGCGGGGCATACTCTTCATACTCAACTTCCAGTAAACGAAGAGCCTGCTTGGCCGTTATTTCATCTTCCGCAACTACTGCGGCAATATCATCGCCCCACTGACGAACCCGCGTATTAAGCAGTAAACGGTCGGAAACATCCTGATGAGCCGGGTCGGTAGACCAAGGGTGACCGGGAGTGGGAAAGGGATTTTGCGGTACATCGAAGCAGGTTACAATTTTCACTACACCGGGTAATTCTAAAGCTTTTTCTGTATGGATTGCCTTTACTAAGCCATTGGCAATTTTGCTGTGCAGTACTTTGGCTACCAAATGATCCCGTGGCAAGAGATCATCCGTATATTTAGCGCGCCCTGTGACTTTATCATAAGCATCCACGCGCCCTACGTTTTGTCCTATGCTCATGTTTAGCTCCTTTCTGAAGTCAATTGTCCTTTGTCAATAAAACCTCTTTCCCGGCTACATATTTAGCTTGTAAATGCCGTTCATCTGCTAAATAAATCACCCTTTCCAGCCTTTGGCCCAGAGTTAATCCGAGCGGGGAAAGCTCTGCATCATTTATTACCAACACATCTGCTTCATAACCTGGTTCGAAGCTGCCCACTTTACCAAAAAAAGCGCCGCCTCCTTTACTGGCAAGATAAAATGCCTCAAGTAGAGAAAGAGGCTCTTCATCCATGCCTATTAAAGCCGCACGCAGTTTGGAAACCGTTACTGCATCTTGCATAGCGCGCAAGAGGCTCATATGAGCGCCGCCAGCCATATCTGTAGCCAAACCAACTTTCAATTCGGCGCGCAGAAAAGAGCGGATGGGGGCAGCCCCGGAGATCAAATTGCTATTAGATTGAGGGCAATGGGCGATGAAAACTCCATGTTCTTTTAAAAGGAGCTTTTCTTGATCACTTAGATGTACACAATGAGCCATTACTGTAGGCTGGCCTCCTAACAAGCCATAGCGATAATAAGCGTCGGCATAATGCCTGCTTTGAGGTTCCAAACGCCTCACCAAAGATATTTCTTTAAGGCTTTCCGATAAATGAGATTGTACAGGTAAAGCATAACGGGCTGTCATTTGCCCTAAAGCTGCCAGCAAAGGGCCGCTGCAAGAAGGGATAAAGCGCGGGGTGATTATTGGTTTAACTCGGTCATATCGTCCTTGCATTTCTAAAATCCAGGCTGCGGCAGCAGTCAAAGCTGCCGTTCCCTCATTTAATTCCGCCGGGCAGTTTCTGTCCATACTAACTTTGCCAATATTAGCGTAAAGGCCGGTCTTGGCAATTAATTCCGCTAATTTAGCAGCCGTGTTATTATGTATCGTTGCGAAGATATTGGCGCGGCAGGTAAAGCTCTTGCGTAAACTATCCGCAAACTGGCTGTAAGAAAAAGTAGCATAACCGGTATCTGCGTAACGCGCTTCTTCCGGAAAGGCATAGGCGTCTAACCAACTTAATAGTTCCATATCCAGCCCCAAGCCGCGAAAAGCGTATTGTGGCGCGTGAATATGCAGGTCGGTAAGACCGGGCAATAATAAGGAAGCGCCATAATCATGTATTGGCGCGGCGCTCCATTCTTCGGGCAGGGTAGCCGAAGTTTTAGTTACCAAGCCGTTTTCGATCAAGATAAAACTATCAGGTAATGCAATTAATTCTCCAATTTGAGGAGTATAAATGATATTACCTTTTAATACATGTTTTTCTATCATAAAACGCAGCCTCCGCTTTTGATATTTATATATTCGATATATTGTATCATAAAAGTTAACATATTGCTAGAAAAATAGCTAGTTGTTTCGGTTAAAATTGTTTAAGTTGTTTATAAGCGGTAAGGCTTTTTTTAAAGCCAAAGCCCGATGACTTATACGATTTTTTTCTTTTTGAGAAAGCTCAGCCATGGATAAGCCATATTCAGGTAAATAAAAAAGAGGGTCGTATCCAAAACCACCCTCGCCGCGCGGCGTTTCCAATATAATTCCTTCAACCCGGCCTTTAGCCAGCCAAAACTGCCTATTGGGCAAAGCCAGGGCCAGAACGCACACAAATGCAGCCTGCCGGTTCTGGGCCGGCGTATCTGCAAGCATAGTTAAAAGTTTAGCATTATTTGCCGCATCATTATGCCCTGCGCCGGCAAAACGAGCTGAAAATATGCCGGGCGCTCCGTTTAAGGCCAGCACTTCCAAGCCGCTGTCATCTGCTAAAGTTGCTTTTTGGCTATATAATGCAGCAGCTTGAGCTTTAATAATAGCATTCTCCGCAAAGGTATTGCCGTTTTCCTGCGGCGGAGTATACGAGGGGTAGGCGGAAAAATCCACTAGTTCAATATGCTTAATCCCCAGTTCATTCAAGGTGGCGCCTATTTCTTGAACTTTATTTGTATTGCCGGTGGCTATAAATAGTGTTAACATATAAACTCCTTATTAAGGGCACCTCTAGAAACCAGAATAAACACTAACAAAATGATCAAAATGAGACTAATTACCTAAATATCCCCGTCATTGCGGAC
>WRKD01000014.1 GCA_009778255.1 Bacillota bacterium | reverse complement strand
TATTATCCCTATACCATAGAGCTCGACCCCTACGATTATGTTTTCAATGCCGGCAGCCAAATAGGCTTGATGGTATTCGGCAGCGATCCAGATTATAGCCCGCTTTACGACGCCGATTGCATTCCGGAATTTGATATTGCCATCGGCCCCGAATCTTATGCCGTGCTGCCGCTGTTATTAGACGAGCCCACAGCGCCTGTTGGCATTACAATTGAAAGCGCGACGGTTAGACCGGGAGATACAGTGGAAATCACCTATGGTATTACAGATAATGAATACGGCTTCTCTGTTTTAGATGTAGATATACCTTATGCCAGCGGCATTTACAATCCCCTGGTTATTTCCGCTGCCGGCATTTTAAACGATGAAGCCCTTAATTATTCTTTTAGCAACGGCCTTTTGAATATCAATTTTGTTGCAGAAGATAATATAGCAGGCGACGGCGCTCTCTTTACCGTAACTTATCAAATGGAGAAAAATGCCCCCTATTCTTTCAAAATTCCTTTGTCTTTGCAAGTAAATGCCTTGCAATTTTCCTCTTTTATGGATAAACTCTCTGATGTAGATACACAAGTACAAGCAGGTTATATACGCACCTATGACCATAATGTATATTTAAAGACTTCGGCCACCGATTTAGTAGAAGGAGACACTCTCTTAGTAGATGTGATATTAGTGGGCGGTCTTAATTATACACAAATTTCGACAGAAATTTCCTACGACAACTCTTTCCTGGATTTTACCGGTTATTCAGATCTACAAGGCTGGGTAGCTGCGGTTAGCCCACTTCAGCCAAATAAAGTTTCTGTACGCAGCGTACCATCCGCAAATATGCTCTATGGTGAACCTTGCTTAGCAGATATAAAAATTGTTACCCTCAAATTTACCGTAAAAAGCGCACCGGAAGATATAAAAAGCGCCATCGGTTTTTCCTCACTTGTTGTGACTCCAGCGGCTAGCGTAGTAGGCGCGCTAACGGCGCCCGGCCAAGATGTGCCCATTAAATACTATTCACCCTTCCTTACCACTGCTAACGCCGATTTCCTGAAATTGCTGGATTATGACCATGTGGATTATTTGGCTAAATATTTGAGTAAAGATATTGGCAACAGATACACAGCCAGTTTCAGGCGGGATATGACTGTAGATTGGTTGATAGATGAACTTGAATCTTATGGTTATGAACCATATGTACATTCTTTCAACAATGCTACAACTTATTATAATGGCAGCTTTGAAGTATTCGGCACAAAGTATATGTACTTTGGACCTGCTTACAATGCAACCACCGTTTATAGATACAACAGCCGCGCCGAACTGGAATTGACCGGCGCAGCGGTTCTTAACTGGGCCAATTCTTCCAATGCTTTAGCTGTGCCTACAGGCGCAGATTATGAGGGGCAAGCGGTGTTAGTAACATTAAACGGTACAGCGGCGCCTTCCGCTGCTAATTATTACAATGCCAGTTTGGCTTTGCAAAATGCCGGGGCGGGCGCGGTACTTTTCCAAATGTTCCCGGAAGCTGCCAATGGCAATACCTCTTATTCCAGAATAGCCAATACCACCAGCGGTACGGCAATCACCATTCCGGTAGGCTATACTCTTAACTATGAAACAAAAGGCATAGTTGGATTATTAGATGATGAAACGGAAGTTAAAATTACCATGTATTCCGATAATACCGGAAAGAACGTGGTAGCAGAATTGCCTTCCGCCTCGGGCACGCAAAAGACCGTATATATCACTTCCCATCACGACAGCATGACCAGCGGCCCCGGCACGAACGACAATGGCTCCGGCACGGTGATGACGCTGGAAATGGCGCGCGCCTTTAAAGATGTAGATTTTGCCTATAACCTGGTATTCATAATTTTTGACGCCGAGGAAACCGGGTTACGGGGAGCCTATGCTTATTGCGCGGATATGAGTCAGGAAGAGAGAGCGAATTTTGTGGCTAATTATAATATGGATATGATTGCCACCAGCCAAGCCAATTGCGAGTGGATGTTTATGAATATATCCGATTCGCGTCTGCAGACTATGCAAAACCAAATACCGACCGGCAATAATAATGCGCTGGCAGATAACCCTGCGGCAGTAACAGTAGCGAAGGAGTACGGTATATATAATACCACTATGCTGGCGGCGAAAAAAATGAACTTCGAAAACATCCTTTTCTGCTACGACACCACCACAGATCACTATGCCTTTGTGCGCTATGGCAACGGCGGGTATGATAATCATAGGAATATGATGAACGCGGTGGAATACGACTGGCGCTCTAACCGCCGTGGCACAGGTTTTGAAACACTTTACCATAAGGTTGGAGATACTTATGAATTGAACTGGAGCATTGAAAGGTGTAAAACACAGGCGGATATTATTTCGCTGGCTATTTACTATGCAGCCAATGGCGCTTGGTAATATTTAAACTCAACTAAAGCACCGGTAACCCATTATTTATGAATAGGGTTACCTTACACCAGCCAAAAAACAAATACTAACAATCCCATTCATTCAAGATAACGCCTGTAGAAACGGCTACTCATGAGATAACAGTTTGGTCTTAGCTCAAAATTCAGGCTCACGACCATACTGTTATCTCGCATATATGTTCTGTTATCAGGACAAGAATGAAAGGGGGTTGTTTATTAATTGGGAAGTTAGATTAGCGAAGAGAACAGAAACAACCAAAATAATTGATAAAAATAGCGCCAGACTTTTTTTCATCTCAAAATCCTGCCCTTCTATATCTATTTTTATTTATTAATAATACTTCTAAGTAAATTCTAACTCTACTACTATTATGCCCATTTTTTATTATTATTTGCTAAAGGGCACCTCTAGAAACCAGAATAAACACTAACAAAATGATCAAAATGAGACTAATTACCTAAATATCCCCGTCATTGCGGA
>WRKD01000013.1 GCA_009778255.1 Bacillota bacterium | reverse complement strand
GAAAAGAACCGCCGATCTCTACTAATTCCCCCCGGGAAACTACAGCTTCGCCGCCTTTGGCCAGTGTATCTAAAGCCAGTAGTACGGCTGCCGCATTATTATTTACCACTAAAGAATCTTCCGCCCCGGTTAGCAGTTTTAATAATTCCGCTACATGTTCGTAGCGGCTGCTGCGTTTGCCGCTTGCTAAGTCCAGTTCCAGATTGCAATAGCCCAAAGCCGCCGCATCCACAGCTTGCCGCGCCGCCTCGGAAAGTACTGCCCGGCCCAGATTTGTATGTAACACAATGCCTGTGGCATTGATTACTCTGCGAAGAGAAGTAATATTCTTTCGGGTATATAATTCCCGAGTTAAGGCTAACCCCTGATCGAGCAGGGTTTCTTTATTGCTCGAACTAAATTGGCTGGCTGACAATTCCTGACGTAAAGCGCTTACCGCCTCCCGCGCCGCCGCTACCAACAGGGGATGGTTAATGTTGTTTCCCAGTTCTTTTGTCAATAACAGGATTAGTTTATCTATTTTAGGTAAATTGCTGTAATCTGGCTTACCAGAGGCAATATCCTGTGCTTGAGCATTATTTTCATTTTCCATTAGAAAATCTCCTTTAACTGCCACTCTGCCGTGCGGCCGGCTTCAGGCGGATAGGGGCGGTTTACCCGGCCTATTTCTTTACCAAACAGCCAAAAGCGAGCTTGCAAAACACCCGGCCAAGGCGTTAATAAATCGTTGGTTTTTTTATCGCGCGCCGCCCGTTCTTCAGCGGGCAGATGAGTTTCGAAGGGCAAAAAGGCGCCGGAAAGTTCTACGCTATAGCCCAAACCCTGAAAATAGCCGTAATCAATAATATAACGCTCGGAAATTTTACGCGCCCATAGTTCAGGCTCTAAAAAATTACCGTTTTCATCTCTCCACCACCATTCCAAACCACGGTATTCCTGATATGCCGGGTCGAAATTGATACAAAATGCAGGTTTCACATATTGGCGCATCACGCGGTTATAATCATTATAAAGCATGGTACACCAGGTAATAGCCAAAAAGCCTATTATGGCAGCCGACCATATCAATACCTTTTTTTTGGTAGAAGGCAAAGTAGCACTGGTGCTTTTTAGCATGATAAAACCTCCTTTAACTTACAGCTAATAAATTATTTTAGGGCGCCTCTATTTAATACGAATGGCCAGTTCACTAGCAATTTTTTCGCCTAGCAAGGCGTTTGTAGATCAAGCAGCCTTATCTATGCATTTACGATAAGAGCTATTGTGGCAGTTCCAGTATGCCCCAGGTATCGCCTATTTTCATGAAAGCTACGCCATCACCGATGTATCCGATAAAATCGTATTCAAATGGTACGATCACTGCTCCGGTTTTATCGAGCAATCCGAATTTATGGTTTATAACCGCCACAGCGAATCCGTCTACAAATTCAAATAAAACATCATATGCAAAATCTACAACAACATGGCCGCTTTCATCTATGTAACCCCACTTATCATCTTTTTTCACTAAAGCCAGGCCATTTTGAAAACCTTTTTCATTTATCCATTCATATTCGTTTGTTAGGGCAAGTTGGCCTGCCATATCTATGAATCCCCAGCTATTATCTATGCGTACAGCTGCAAATCCTTCGCTGAAATTTTGTATTTCAATATAATCTTTATAGCGAGCAATTAATTGCCCGTTTTTATCGATATAACAATGCTGCGCGTTTTCCCCTGATACTACATGGGCTACTTCATTTGAAAAATCGTTGGCAAAAGAATACTGTAAAGGTATGACTGTTTTATTGTTTTTATCGATATAACCCATTTTAAGATTAGGGTAAACTCCTTTGCCCACTACCGCTAAACCGTTTTTAAAGCTGCCGGCAAAATCGTATTCAAATGGTATTTTAACATTAGCAAAACTATCAATAAAGCCCCATTTTTCATAAATGCTTACCAAGGCAAGCCCTTCCGAAAAACTATAAGCATAGTTGTATTCGCAAGGTATAACAGATTTGCCGGTTTGATCAATAAAACCATACCCAGTATCCAGATAAACCACGGCCAAGCCGGCGGAAAAACCGGATGTTTCATCATATTCGCAAGGTATAACAAGTTTGCCGGATTTATCTATATATCCCCATTTTCCTTCTAAACAAACCGGCGCCAACCCCTCTGAAAATTCGCCAATCGATTCGTATTCAAGCAGGGCGAGCAGCTGGCCTTTTTTGTCGATTAAACCGTAATAGGTTAGCACGCCTTCCTCGGCGGAATCTGCCAATATGGCCACCACGGCAGTGTCTTCTTCAAAAGGCACCGCATAGTCAAATGTTTGCATGGGTATGATGATCTTCCCTGTTTTATTAATATAACCCCATTTACCATCATCGTATACTGCCGCTAAGCCCTCGGAAAAGGCGGTTACAAAGTCATACTCCAAAGTAGCCTCAACAAGCACATTATATGTAGTAGCGCTTTCTTGAGTATACAAAGTTTTGTTGTCGCAGGAAACCAGTGAGAACGCTAAGGCGCAAATTATAATCGGGTATAAAGCTTTATATAACATATTCTCTCCCTAAATAATGCCTGCAAATTTAAATTATATATAAATAATACATCTTAACTAATTTATAGTCAATAAGTTATCAAGACTGTTTACCTTCAATTGGCTCTGAAAATAATCTGAAAAAATATCTGGGGTTTTCTATTGACCAATATACCACCGATTACGCCCATACGCAGGTTCCCAAAACCGTTGTGCCGGAACTGACCCTTTATACCGGCGCCAAAAGCTTTGTTGAATTGCCCATAGT
>WRKD01000012.1 GCA_009778255.1 Bacillota bacterium | reverse complement strand
GTTGCTGGCAGCGCCTGTGCCTACCGGATTGGCATAGCGTGTGGCGGAAGTGGCGGCTGCACCGTTTTCAGCCGGGAATACCACGGTAGAGCCGGTGGTAGCTGCGGATACATTTTCTATACGCACAGCCACACGTTGTTTTCTGCCTATTTCCACCAATGCAACGGTAAGGTTGCCCATGCCTTTAGTAGGCGCCATGTTCAGGTGTACCACCGGGGTACCGGAAAGCAATACTCTTTCGGTAAGAGGTTCGGAAAGGTACATTAAGCGGCCTTCTACCGGTTTATCTACTGCGTCGAATAAGGATTCGTAGGCAGTAGTTGTACGGTTGACGCCTATAACACGGTCATCGCAGTAATTGATTTGAGCGGTGGAAGGCGTATAATTGCCTTGGCCGTTGCTGAAGGGGATGACAGTGGTGGGGCGGGCAGGCGCGCCAGCGTGCTGGGGAGCTTGAATCTGCTGGGCAAGGGTTAAATCTGTAAAATGCTCAAGCGTAGCCTCAGGTTCATTGTAGGATAGGCGGCCGGCTTGGCCTTCTGCAGCGGGGGTCAGGTATACATTCTGATAATGCGTGCCGGGTATGATTGTTCCGCGTTCTTCTTCCGCAGTGTTATAATCAAAACCTTCCATTGCTCCGGTGAGGCTGTTGGCGATATTTATATCGTACATCAAATCATCAACTTTGTTATCAAGACCCAGTAGATAGTGATCTAAGAACATGAGATACCATTTTAGCATACCGCGTTCCACGCCGTCTTTGCCGAACACTAAACGGCCGGTTTGGCTGGCATGTTTAGTTAGGGAAGATACCAGTTTATAAGTACCATAAGCCTCGGGGTCATTGCCTTGGAAGCGATCACGCCAGGCTTGCAAAGCCTCGTAAGCGTGGCGGGGCATCACGTTCCAGTCCTGCTGGCCATTAGTTTGCAATATACCTACGTCGGAAGGTATTTTACCATAGCCGCGAGTCAGATTACGGGCATCCCATTCAGCATTATAATCTGCCGTGTCGCGATCTTGTTTTTCCATCATATATCTTTGAGTAGAAACATAAGCTTGTTGAGCCACTAAAGGGAAATTGGGGCCGATAGCTGGGGGTATGACATTGCTGTTGCTGCTGGCAGTGAGGTCGGCGTCTATACGGCTGAAGTTGAAGGAAGAATGCAAGTTCATATCTTCACCACCATAACCTTCAGGGCCGTGTAAGGCGCCGCCGGAGCGGTAGTATTCATACCAGCTGGTTACATGAGCTTCAGGCATAATGGCTTTAAGGCCGGTAACACCAGTCATGGCAGCTAATGTAGGGGTGGTGCCGGGGTAAGAGGTACCGTCTAAGGCTACTAAACCGATGGCCCAGTCGGCTTTTACTTCTATATTGCCCCATTGGGTGGTGTAGGCGGGTACTTCGCCGTTGAACCATTTGCAGGCAGCTGCGGCAGAAAGCCATTCTTCCGCGTGCTGGCTATTGGTGATGCCATGGCTGTCGCGGTTGCCCAATAATTGGCCAAATACCATAGCATAACCGCGTACATAATAATGTTGCCATCTGGCGGGGATGCCGCTGCCACCGGGTACGGGTGCCCAAGTGATAGCATCGGCCGGGCCTAAGCCGCCGGCTTCGGTAGCTTTTGGCACTACACCGGGTGTTATGCCGGTATACCAGCTGTCTACCGTGAAAGCTCCTGCGCTTTGCCACCAAATAGGATCCCAGGCTTCTACGCCTTTATATTTGATGTCATCGTAGGTTAAATGGGTGGTATCGGGGTTGATTTTAAGGTTTACCGAGCCATTGTCTTTATAGGCAAAGGATTCCGCCAAGCCCTGTAAATGATCGTCTGTGCTGTTGATATAATTAGACATACGGCTATAACCTCTGGTGCCGGCATGATAGGGTGAAAACTCCATAACTACCGGGCATTTGAAGCCTTCTTTGGTTACGGGGCGGCGTATCCACAGCGAAACGCGGTCGCGCATACCGTCGCGGTCAGTATCGCAAGGTACTTCTACCCATACTCTTTCAGTAATATAGTTGGAGCCATATTGGAATATTGGCATAGTGGTGGGCAAACCCTGGTCATCCACGCCTATCCAGTCGGGGTACAGTTCTAAGTTCTTAGCAAAAGCCGCTTCAAACCCATCTACGGGATTAAAAGCTACGGCTGTAACTGACATAGCAAGTACTATTGCCACAGTTAAGATAGAAATGATCAGTATTTTTTTGTTCATGATTAATGCAACCTCCTAGTTTTTCTTTTTTTTTGTATTGAATTAGAAAAGCCAAATGTGATCAGAAGATAATCACCCCCTTAAGTAATTCTCTTTTAAACAAAATTACAACATGAGACTATTTGCGAACGTTATGGTTCTTATTTGTATTATACACTATTAAGGTCACATATAGGGCTACAAGTAAAAATTTGGTTTTCATAATTATTAAATATTGCTATCAAAGCATTGTAACAACACCATAAAGAAAAAGAGCTGTCGTTCGCAGTTTTGCATACATGTGAGTGGCAGCTCTTTTTTATAATGTTAAAAACTTGCAGTTTGTAACGCTATTCTCTTATTTAGTTTTTGTTGTTTTGTATTAAGCCATATAACAAGCGCGGATTTGATCATTTTTTATACACTTTATACCGATACATTAACCCCTCTAAAGTTTATTGTTGTTGAAGAATGGTCAAGTAAATCCGCTTGGGATGAGCATATGCAAACGCCTCATTTTATTAAATTTGGCTTAGATATTGAAAATTTACTGGCAGCGCCTTTAGAAGTTAAAGTTTATG
>WRKD01000011.1 GCA_009778255.1 Bacillota bacterium | reverse complement strand
CTCCTTAAAAACATCCACGGGTAACCATGGAGCATATAGAAAAATATTTTTTCTAAACTACTTGACAGAAGTCACTACATAACAGAGTGTTGAGTTGTGGAAGTTTTCGCTTTGCGAAAACTGTTTTAACAAAAACACACAGCTTAACGGCTTGAACAACTTGTTTTTTATTTATGAAAAAAGAGAGTAAGTTACTAACTATTAATATTATACTTGATTTGAATTATAATATAATAAATTAGGAAGAAAAAAAGCAAAAGAGAAAAATTAATATGCTTCGGGCATACCATTCTTATCTACAATTTCCTACCGCGAAGTCCTCACTCTTGAAATTACTGTAATAGCGCCCTTTTTGTGCTGTGAATTTCAAGACGCAATAATCCGGGTCGTTTACACCACCTGCATAGTACATTGTATCTCCATTTCGCCAAATTTCTTCTTTTGTATCATCGTCGGTTTTAATTTCCATTGTTCCGACAAGCTGTACGCCACGGAAATATCTTTTGTCATAGAAATAGATAGCGGCGTTAGGGTTTTGCCGGTATTGTTTTACCCTATTGGATGAAGTATTAGTTGTAAACCAAAACTCGCAAATACCCCGGCGTTTGCGCGGTGGCAGCATCGCTTTCATATTTGGGAAACCGCACTCATCAATAGATGCGATAAAGGAAACTCCCTGCTTATCTATGAGGTTTCCGATAGTCTGTTCAGGATTTATCATCATTAGTAGTATGCTCCTTTCGTATTAAAAAGCATTCTGGTTGGTTGACAAAATAAACGCCCCTTTATTGCAGTTACTCTGATAAAGTCGCATTTACTTTGTCAACCAACCGCTATATTTTAACCATAGATATCTTTTATTTAATAATAATTGTGACGCTTACAAGAAAATGCAACTGCTCACATACTCATCCAGCATATCCAAGGCTTCTTTAAAATTCTTACGCCCATAGCCCATGCGAAAATAATTACCTTCTTTATCGAACAATGAGCCGGGAGCCAGCAAAACGCCCTTGCTTTGCACTAAATCATCACAGAAACCGGCGACCGGTATATCCGACTTTAATTTATGAAAAGCGATTGGTCCGGCAGCAGGCCTATTATATTGAAACAAAGCCCTATGTTTTGCGAAAAACTTATCGGAAAAATCCAAGTTATCCAAAATTATGCGGCGGTTTTTGGCAAAAATCTCTTCTTTGTGTTTAATGGCGATAAGAGCAAGTTTTTGCGAGGGAACCGGGCTGCAAATAGAGGTATAATACTTTAAATTAAGCATTTGCCCCAGAAAACCCTTGTTTTGCGAAGCTATCCAGCCTATCCTTAGCCCCGCCAGGCCGTAAGCCTTGGAAAAAACGTTTAAGGCAAAGGCATTTTCGTATTTATCCGCAAATGATACGGGCTGCTTAGCAGATAGTTCAAGGCCGCTATATACCTCGTCGGAGAAAATCATTATCCCTTGCTCCCTCGCCAGGTCCACGATAGCGTTAACTTGCGCCAAAGATAATACAAAACCCGTGGGGTTATTGGGGGAATTCACCGCAATAACCTTGGTGTTTGCCTGAATAAGCCGCGCCAGATCATCTACATCCACCTTCCACCCACCTTTATCTTGTACAAGCTCCCAGTGAGAAACTGCACAGCCAATAGAGCGGCAGATTTCGTAAACAGATTGATAGGCAGGGAACATGGTGATCATATGATCTCCCTTAGTAAGGGCATTATTCATAAAATTGAAAATCGCTTCCTCTGCACCCACGAATTCCAGCACGCCCTCGGCGCCGATATTTTTATATGTTTGGGCAATTTCCAAAAGCAGTTCGGGGTCGCCGGGAGATTCGCTATAACCCAGCCAGCTTTTTAGAAAATTCTCCCCCGCGCCCGGCTCTAAAGCCAGCAAATCGCCAATAGACATAGATTCACAATCGGAGCAGCATAAAAGGTAGGGAGAATTAAATTCGTACTTATTAAAAAACTGTTCCAGTTTGAAATCGTTTATTTTCATGTATTACTCCTTTTTTCAATTACTCCCCTACCGCATATTTACCTTGTGACAGCGGCATTTTTATATACGCCTTGGGTTATTAGTGAATTTTAGACAATGATATGCTATTCTTTTGAATAAACTTGTAAAAAGAACAAGAAAATCGGCGCTTCTCAAGCTAGAGTAAATGATTTACAAGGAGTCAGGAGTCAGAATAAACAAACCCACTCTGACGTCTGACCCCTTTGGTTGCGAGCGAAGCAGCGTAAGAGTGGGCTAAGCAGTGTAAGAGTGGGCTAAGTAACCAAAGTAGGCTAATGTGACGAAGATATTACCTTCATCATCTTCAGGTTGATGGCAGCGAACCGGATCAACTGGTAGAGTAGATTTTTACGATGTTTCAGTGTGGCTGGTGTGGGTAACGGCGCTGCGGCTATCCTGGCGGCGGCTACCGGATCAATTGGTGTTGTTGCCATGTTTACCTCCTCATCAAACTATTCAGGAATCAACCACCACAGTGGGCGAGCCTTGGCTTTGTAGATGAACATGAAGTGCAGCATTAACTTAACCCAATGCCCTGCTAATCCTATCTCGCCGAAAGTACCCGCCATGTTACGCCCCGTTTCAGGATACTTCTGCCAATCTGGAACCACCGGCTGCATTGTCATGGCCGCGGCAGAGCCTTGACGCAGGCCTATGCCAGCCGATGCCACGCAGGCTGCCCCCATTTTGGTCA
>WRKD01000010.1 GCA_009778255.1 Bacillota bacterium | reverse complement strand
GTTTTGACGCAATTCAGTAGCAATTTTTTTACCCGTGTCGCGTAGGCGGCGGAATTCTTCTTTGGCTGCCGTATCTCCTGTTTTAGGCGCGCGCGGCAGGGCTATGAATTCAATATCTGCTAAAGCAGCGCAAAAATCCCCCAGCCCGCCGCAGGTGGCTTCGATTTTTTGTAAATCAGCTATTTCTTGCTTTAGTTGTTCCAGCCAGGCAAAGGGTATATCTTGGTTTAAGGCCAGATTTTGCGCCGCTGCCAGGTTATGCTTGGCATTAGAGAGTTCTTGCAGCAATTCTTGCTGCAAAAAACCGCTAAAGGCATAATCTTCCAGATTATTACCTGCTGCAAAAGAATGCGCTTTTTCTCTTAACCAAGATTCCGGATGCGGTTGGCCGCGGCTGAAACCATATAATTTCTGTATTAAGCGGGCTAAAGCCAAATCATCTCGCTGCCCGCCATAGAAAGAAGAAAGCGCAGCCAGCAATGGGTCATCTTTATCATACTCCTGTTCCAGAAAGGCGGCTATGGTTTCTTCCTGTAATATAGCCCGCTCAATATCCGAGGGGATAGAAAAGCCTGCGTCCAAGGGTAAATGATAGAAATTATTGCGTATTGTATCCAGACAAAAAGAATGGATAGTAGTGATAGGGGCTTGCTGTATCAGAGAAAGCTGGCGCAGCAGATGTGTATCGCCGGCTTTTTCCATTAATTGATAGCCGAGGTTATCTTCAATGCGCGTCCGCATTTCCGCCGCCGCCGCATTGGTAAAGGTTAGTATCAGTAAACGGTCTATATCTTGTGGAGTATCAGCGCAGATTTTTGCAAGTACCCGTTTTGCCAATACCGTGGTTTTGCCGCTGCCTGCGCCGGCGGAAACTAAAATATTGCCGCCGTGTTCATATATTGCTTGCCTTTGTGCGGCGTTTAATTCATAGGCCATAAACATGCCAGCTTTCTGTTTTTTACTCTATACTTGCGCTTAAGCTGCGCATTGTTTCTCCGTCGATACCGCAAAAAGTGCGATAATCGCAATAGGCGCAAGCATCGAACCCGTTATAGCGGCGTGGCTCTATTGTTGCCAAGCCTCCGGCCATATTTTCGGCAGTTTTACATAAAATATCTGTAAGCTGCAGGCGCATTTCCCGAAATTCTTCTTCCGAAATACCCGGCGAACTAGCATAAAAGCCTTTTGAGGAAAGTGCTGCCGGTATAAATTTACTATGCCCGTTTATTTGCGGGTCGGCTAGGCGTACTGCATGAGCATCTTTTATCGTGATACCGGATAAACGCATAGTTGAAGCAGAGTTTTCTTGCCCGGCAGGCGGCATAGAAACCGCTGTGTAATCATCTCTTACAGCCATATAATATAGCCCGGCAGGCTGTAAATCTGCCTCGTGAAAATACTGAGGATGAGCTAATACTGTTTCTAAATACACCGGTAATTGCAGGGCTAATCCATTCTCTATATCTGATTTCGTCAGAGTACGCTTTGCGCTTTTATAATCTACTATACGTACATAGGCGGCGCCATTTGCCGGCTTTGCAATATCTACCCGGTCTATCTGCCCGGTTATTTCCAGTTTGCGCCCTAAAGATAGTTCTATGGTTAGCGGAGGCAAAGCAGAAGCCGAGTTATTGCCGAAAGGCAATTCCCAAGCTACAGGTACAAAATATCCATGCTTAATATGATCGGCTATAATCATTAATGTTGCGCTAAGCGTATCTTGTAAACGCGAGGCTTGATAACGGTAGCGGGCCGTGCTTTGCATTATGCCAGAAAGCAAGTTGGGCAAAAGCTCGGCTAATACCTGTTCTACCACTTCAGCGGCTTGTTGTTGCGTCAGTTCCCGCCAGCCGGGCTTATTATGAGCCAGCAAGCTGCTTAAGTGGGCCAGCGCCCGATGAAAGATTTCACCACGTTCTAAAGCTGTGAATTCGTATTGTGGCCGGGGTCCCAATTTTAAAATATAGGCGGCAAAGTAAGCAAAGGGGCAGGCATTAAATTTTTCCAGGCGAGATACGCTGCTAACAATAGTTTTTCCATATAAAGATTTTTGGTTTTCCACGCTTAGCCGGCCGGCATACGGACGAAAAGAAAGCCCTTGTTCAATGCGCTTAAGCTGCGGTTGCCAGCTTTCCTGCGCCGCATACCAGTTATAGATTTCCTGCCAAAAAACCGGCATAGTAAAGCCCAGGCGTTCATTTTTCAAATGTCTGGCCAGCAGATTAACAGTATGAGTGTTTCCGGTTAATTCTTCAGCTGTATGCGGTTCCCCAAAACGCTCTATTTTTAAGTTAGCAAAGATTTTTTGCAGTTTTTTTATCAAGGGCGAAGGCTGTAAGGCTTTATTTTGCGCATTGCTTTGGGCATAAGTCAGCAACAGATATTCATGACTGCGCGTTAACGCAATATAAGCCAGAAAATGTTCGGCCATTTGCCGCGATACTGTGCCAGGCGCCAGCTCAATACCTGAATGAGATAGTTTTATGCGTTCATGATCGGAAAGTAAAGCCGTGGGAACGGCGCAGCCCGGCAGGGTATCTGCATTTACTCCCAAGACAATAACCAAACGCAATTCCGGGTTGCGGCTACGTTCTACAGAAGCTACCAGCACCTGATCTAAGCCCGGCGGAATCAGGGAAAGTGTTAGGGCGGCGCAACCCGCATCCAATAATTGTACAAGTTGCCGCGCCGCTAAACAGCTTGCGCTAA
>WRKD01000009.1 GCA_009778255.1 Bacillota bacterium | reverse complement strand
TATAGGCATGCTGGGCTCGATGGAGGTGGTAGTAGGCATGCGCTTGCACGCTTTAGTTTTTTCCACCCTGGGAGGCGCACCGGTGGTAGGTGTATCTTATGATGTTAAAGTAGAAAGCTTTATTCAAGAAATAGGCTCAAAAACCAGCCTTTCACTAGAACAGGCGCAAGCTGAACAGCTATGCGCAGGTATCGACCGGGCTATAGCTTTTGGTAAATCTGGCGCGCAAGCGGCAGCCAGCCGTTTGCGCACAGCTGAAATGGTCAATATTGAGGCGGCTAAAAAACTATTGTTTTCCTAGGAGTTAGCCATATACTGTTTAAGCATATCGCTCACTAATTTTGTCATCTTCACTATATATGGGCCATAAGCGGGGCAGAGAGCTTTAGCCATATCCTTTAATAATGAAGCCATACCTGTTATATCTGCGTTGTATACATTGTGGCGGCGGCGGAAAGCAGTATCTTGACTCCTCGCTAAAGCAAGCGGGCTAACTTTTTCCAAAGAGAAGATGCTCGGAGCTTTTCTAAATACTTTTTTTATTAGTTCAACATCTTTTGCGGTGTAACGGCTAAGCTCCATAGCTGCGCTATGAAGTATGTCGTCGCTATAAAGCGCAGCCAGAATATTTTGTCCAATAAAAGGATATTGTTCAATGGTTAAAAGCTCGCAGCTCATCTCTACAAAGTTATGAGATTTCCACCAGCACAAATCGTTGGGCAGGCAGGTTGCGGCGGCTATTCTCTTTAACCAAGGCTTGCCCTGCTCAAAGCACCAACCTTTTTCGCAACCTGGCCAGAATTCATCGGCATAGTAATCCACGCCATAAGGAAATACGCCATGGGAGATTATTCCCTGGGCTAAAGGTAACATTTGTGCGGCTTCTTGTTCGCACCAGCGGAAAAAATCGGCGCCCATCTGATGCGCTTCATCTCGCTTCATACCGATCCCGGAAGCTAAATCCGGAAACAGGCTGCCTAAAGCCATGAGAGGCGGAACCTGGCCATAAGTTTTTAAATTAACATAATAATGCACTATAGGAAACATATTATTACTCGTTTCGTTTACTATGGGGGCTTAACTATTGCAACAATTACGGTTCTATTATATAATACATTGGCGTTAATTGCCAAAGATTTATTTTAAAACTCAAAACTCAAAACTTATTAAAAGGAGTATTAATCATATGCTGCATACTAAAAAGGCACTGGCTGCTACGCGCAAAACACCGCTAAAAAAGCATGTACGCAATATTTTTTTTATGATAGTCGGATCTGTAATAGTATGCGGCGGTTTTAGCGTGTTTATTACCCCAAATAATTTTCTCTCTGGCGGGGTATGGGGTATAGCCGCAGTTATCCAACACTATATAGGTAATTTACCTATGGGCGTTTATCTTGTTATACTAAATATCCCCCTGATTATTTGGGGCTGGAACAAGCTGTATTTGCGTTTTGCGGTTTACACGGTATTTGTTATTCTGCTGCAAAGCGCGCTTTTAGTTATTATGCCGCCTTTTTTGCCCACATATACCAATAACCCGCTGTTAGCAGGTATTTTCGGCGGTTTATTGATAGGCGTGGGCTCGGGTTTAGTGGTAAAATACCATGGTTCCGGCGGTGGTATGGATATAGTGGGCATAATTCTAAAAAGCAAATATGATATCAGCGTGGGTACGGTATCTTTATTTTCCAATGCTATTATAGTTACCTGCGCAGCTTTTGTTTTCGGTTTTGAGCCGGCTATGTACACCTTGGTTAATCTCTTCGTCAGCTCTCAGGTTTTTACTCAAGTACTGGAGGGCTTTAACCGTAAGCGCAATATGATGATTGTGAGTGAAAAAGGTGTGGAAATTGCGCAAAAGCTCTTGGGCGAGCTGGGGCGTGGCGTAACTATAGTTAAAGGAGAAGGAGCTTATACACATCGTAATAAAGACGTTCTTTTTTGTGTAGTCAGCCGTTTTGAACTTTCTGCATTAAAGGAGATTATTGCCCATGAAGACCCCAATGCATTTGTGTGTATCAATGAAACATACGAGGTAATGGGGCATTTTGTTAAAAGCACTAAAGATCATGTTTAATAATTTATTTTACCTGAAAAATAGAAGTCCTATGAAGAATTCCACAAGAATTCTACAAAAATTGTATAATTCTATGCTGTGAATAGATTGTATTCATTTAAACTGCAAGGATGGTGTAGTATTTGAAAAAACTGTTGCCCGAAATAAATAATGCAGAAGATGTTAAGCGTTTGAGCGCGGCAGAATTACCTTTTCTGGCAGAGGAACTGCGCGAATTGATTTTAGAAGTTACCTCAAAAAACGGCGGTCATCTGGCGCCAAATTTGGGCGTAGTAGAACTTACTATTGCCCTGCACCGCATTTTTACTGTTCCACAAGACAAAATTATTTGGGATGTGGGACATCAATGCTATGCTCATAAAATCATCACAGGTAGGCGCGAGCTTTTTACCGGATTACGAACTTTCGGAGGTATAGGAGGTTTTCCCAATACAGACGAAAGCCCTTGCGATTGTTTTAATACCGGGCATAGCAGTACTTCAATTTCAGTCGCCCTGGGACTTGCTACCGCACGTGACCTTGCCGGAGAAAAACATAATGTTGTCGCCGTGATAGGCGACGGGGCATT
>WRKD01000008.1 GCA_009778255.1 Bacillota bacterium | reverse complement strand
CATGGTAATGACCCTACCCAGCCCGGTACCGACCATGACCGCGAAAATGTGCCATTATTGATAATGGGGAAGAAAGTTTTAGCGCAGGATGTGGGTTTACGAGCAAGTTTTGCCGATGCCGGCGCTACCGTAGCCGAGTGGCTGGGTGTGGGCGAATTGCCTGCCGGCGAGAGTTTCTTGAATATGATATTAGAGGATAAAGGGGGATTATCGTGAGCTGTGACATGCAAATAGAAAAGGAAATCACTAAACAAATGGTAGATGAAGCGGTAGCTTATTTAGCCAAACTACTGCCCGGGGCGGATACAGCTGTGGTGCTCGGTTCAGGTTTGGGGGCGCTTACGGAATTACTGGAAGATTCATTTAGTATTCCTTTCGCCGATATTCCCCATTTTCCTCAAACCACAGTACAAGGGCATAAAAGTACTCTTTATGCAGGTTATTTAAATAAACAGCCGCTGTTTATCTTGGGGGGACGCCTTCATTATTATGAAGGATGCAGCCTTTCGCAGGTTGTATTTCCGATACGTTTATTAGCCGGTTTGGGAGTGAAAAAATTGATCTTGACCAATGCGGCTGGCGGCGTTAACACCGCTTTTACCGCGGGTAGTTTGATGCTGATACGCGACCACATAAATTTTATGGGCGCTAACCCGCTGATTGGGCCAAATACAGATGAATGGGGGCCACGCTTTCCGGATATGAGCCATGCTTATCATGAAGGGCTGGCAAAAACAGCCCTCTTGGCGGCTAAAAAGCTGGATATTACATTGCATGAGGGCGTTTACGTTGCCTTTAGCGGGCCTTCTTTCGAAACTCCGGCCGAAATACGCCTGGCCCGCTTGATGGGTGCGGATGCAGTAGGTATGTCTACCGTGCCGGAAGTGATAGCTGCCCGCCATTTGGGCCTTTCTGTATTGGCTATTTCTTGTATAAGCAATGCGGCTGCCGGTATTTTGAATGCCGAGTTGAATCACTTAGAGGTATTGGAAGCAGGCAAGCACGCCAGTGCACAATTTTGCAGTTTGCTGGAAGCCATATTACTTAAAATCACAGGGGTGGCTTTATCATGAATATGTTAGATATTATTCGCAAAAAACGCGACCAAGCGGAGCTAAACCACGAGGAGATTCGTTTTTGGATAGAAGGCTATACGCAGGGCAGAATACCGGATTATCAGTCTGCGGCTATGCTGATGGCTATTTACCTGCGCGGCTTAAGTAAAAATGAAACTGTGGAATTGACTTTAGCCATGCGGGATTCCGGCTTAAAATTAGATTTAAGTGATATAGAGGGTATAAAAGCAGATAAACATTCTACGGGCGGGGTAGGGGATAAAACCACTTTAATTGTGGCGCCCATATTAGCTGCAGCCGGATTAAAAGTAGCCAAGATGTCCGGGCGTTCTTTAGGTTTTACCGGGGGAACCATAGATAAACTGGAGAGTATAAACGGTTTTAGAGTGGGCTTAAATCGCCAGGAGTTTATAGAGCAGTTAAACCATTGCGGTGTTGCTTTAATGGGGCAAACCGCAGAGCTGGCCCCAGCCGATAAACTATTATATGCATTGCGGGATGCTACGGCTACCGTTGAAAGTACACCCTTAATCGCTGCCAGTATTATGAGTAAGAAGCTGGCTGTAGGTGCCGATGTATTAGTGTTGGATGTAAAATATGGCAGCGGCGCTTTCTTTAAAACGATAGAGGCGGCAAATGAGGCAGCCGCTTTGATGGTGGAAATTGGCCAGACAGCCGGACAAAAAGCAGCGGCTATTATCAGTTCTATGGAGCAGCCCTTGGGACGCGCGGTAGGTAATGCTTTAGAAGTGGCAGAAGCCTGGCAAACGCTTTGCTGCCAAGGCCCCGACGATTTACGGGAACTTAGTTTAGATTTAGCTGCAGAGGCTATTGTTTTGGGTGATTTGTCGCCAGATAAAGCTTTAGCCAGAGCCAAAGCTCAGGAATTGCTGGATAAAGGCTTGGCGCGGGCAAAGTTTATCGAGATGGTTAAAGCCCAGGGCGGAGACAGCGATTTTTCTCATTTACCGCAAGCCGCTTTGCGCATACCCTTTACTGCCCCAAAGAGCGGCTATATTTGCGCTTTGCACGCAAATATTGTAGGCCGCGCTGCTTTAGCCCTGGGCGCCGGACGTTTAGTTAAAGAAGCTATAATCGATCATAGCGCCGGCATATTGCTCCAACATAAAGTGGGCGATTATGTTCAAGAAGGAGAATGCATAGCGATGCTGCATGGCAATGATAATAATCGCCTACAGGAAGCAAATGCGTTGATGGCGCGATCGGTATTTATCGAAACAACTGCGCCGCCTAACTTGATCTCTTAAAAAGGAGAGTAAGGAGGCGCTTTGAAGCAGCAGTGCATAAACAGGCTCCTGCAAAGAGTAGATGAGAGGGGCGGCTTTTAATGAAGGGGTATTTTATTACTTTTGAAGGAATAGACGGCTGCGGTAAGAGCACTGCCGTAGAACTATTAGGCGAGCATTTGCAAGCAAACGGGTTTACCATAACTTCTACGTTTGAGCCGGGGGCATGCCGCATAGGTATTAAACTGCGGCAGCTGTTATTAACAGATGAAGGTACAAAACCGCAAGCGCATACC
>WRKD01000007.1 GCA_009778255.1 Bacillota bacterium | reverse complement strand
GTCGAAATGACGCACCCCCACTTGATAAGAGAGTATTTCGCCGCCATAAGGCCCGGGGCTGGATAATTTATCCAAAATATAAAAATGCAGCTTATTATATGTATCGACATATTCATTGACGCTATTGCCGGCAATAATATCTCTGCCATCTCGCTCTTCCCATTGCCAGAGGCTGCCGGGCTTTTCTATAACCCCGGTTTCCGGCCCATTGGTAGGTTTTACACTATAGGTATTGGCATAATAACCGGTATCCACAAAAGATTTACCTACATGGAAAAGAGCGGCGTTCAAATGATTATTATCATTATTGCGCAGTTGCTGCGGTATACTGGGTTCGCCATTGGGCCCAACAGGGGTATAGAAATCAACGGTATCCATACCGCCGGGATGCGCACTCATTATCCAGGTGAAAGGAGCTGATTCGCTTAGGGTTTCTCTGTTTTTGGCTATCATAACGCCATGGTCTGCTTGAACAGAGTCGTAACCAACCTTATCAATTACTTCAACGCTGTAATTATCATAGCGGCTGCCGCCTGCGCTGCTTTCCGATTCCCAATCTACAGTGGCGCGTATCTGCGGTCTGGCGTCGGTAAAATTATAAACGCATAAAGCGAGGCCCGCTTCTTTGGCTTTCACCTTATCTGTAATTACCGCCAGTTCAGGATAAAGCTGGGCAAATTGATCACCTGCCGGAGTAGTACGGGAATAAACTTCGGTAACCACCGGTGTGGAGGTTCTTAATGTGGCATAGTTTACTCGGATCATTTGGGCATCGTCCAGAAAACTCAATTTACGTTTGGTACGGGTTGTCATATGAGCAGCTACTGTTCCTCCCTGTAAATTGGGCATTTCATATCTTGTATGAGGTCCGCCAAAACCCGTCATAGATCCGGCGCACATACAATCCCAAAAGCCGGAAAAAGTACGAGCGCTGGTATCTGTACCATAGTTGTCGGCTACACCGGAAATATGTGAAAATTCATGTGCGAATACTGCGCCGCCGGCATTTTCACCTTGCATGGAAAGACGGAAACTTCTGCCGTTAACCGTGGTATTGGTAGCGGAATTCCAAATTGAAGTTGCGGCCCACCAAGAAGTCCACGGTACATAACGGGTTTGCGCCCACCAACCTCTGCCGTCGCCACCATTAGCCGGGTCATGCTGATCCAGCCAAGTCCAGGTGGCAGCAGGTATGGCAATGCCGTTCGCAGCCATTTGTTCCATCCTGTAACGGGCGGAATACATATGATCTATATTCTTTTGATCAAAAAACATCATATAGCCGGCTTCTTCCCAAACCTGGCTTTCCGCGCTGCCGGCATGGAGAATGAAGGCAAAATCGAAATTATTCAAATCTACCCCATCGGCAACGGCTAAATTTAAGGCTGTGGCATGAACGCTGCTGCGTCTCGTAAAGCCAGCCGGTAAATCGGCGGTATTCTGCATACCGTCGTTTAAGCCATATTCAAATTCATAGCCAGGCATTCTGTAAACTCCGGCAGCCGTCAGTTCAACTTTCCAGCGGCCTTGGGTATTCTCCTGCCAGAATTCCCTGATGGTTATACCATGATTCAAGCCATTATTGTATGTATCTTCGGGGTCATTTAAAAAGCTTTCCCAAAACGCTATCAATTCATCTTTAGGTATATTGCCTATGGTAGGATTATTCATCTGCTCGCTGCCCACAGGGCTGGAGACGACAAAGGGCCGGTCAATAAAATCGACCAATACTAAAAGACCCCTTCTAATGTTCGTCGGCGTTATTTTTTCACCGTCTGTTTTCCAGTCGAAAGCTGGGTTGGTTTTCCAATCATCCCAACTCATATCTTTGGCAAATTGCCAACTTTGTGGGTCGAGCGGTTCCGGCATGGTATCTTGAGCCAGCGCGCCAAAAATCGGCACACAAACCAAGATCAAACCAATTAGCATAGCAGTAAAAAAAAGGCCACTTTTTTTCATAAAATCCATCCTTTCAATATTAATATTATTTTATGCTTTCTGTTTACAAGTCTTCATTTTCTCTCTATTGTTCGTGAATCCTAACTTATTACTCTCCTTTCTTTTTTTTTGCTGAATCCTCACACTAACATTTTAATATAAATAATTATTCTACATGATTATTTTATCCAACAATCACTTATTGGTCAATATTTATTTTATTTCTTAAAATAATCATAATATTTATGTAACAATAAGCTATTTTGGTATACAGTCACATTTTTCTGTAAAAAAGGGGTTGTTTAAAATACTTATTTCAACAACCCCTTAAGGGATCAACTAGGAAAACCAGAACTTGATTCAGATTTTACTCTGCCACTTATTCTATCACTTCATCCACAAAAAGCTCTTCTTCTATAACCTCAACTATCTCTTCAGCATATTCGTCTATAAGCGGAGCAGCCCCGCTAGCGGACCATTGAGCATAAAGCGTAAGATCGCTCATTTGCTCATCCGCTATACGATCGCCAGCGGCATAGGCTGTGCCGCTGCCATCCGCTTTAGTGTTCCAGCCCAAGAAAGTGCGGCCGGCCGGCGCTACGAGTTTTACCACGGTGGTATTGCCTACACCGCCCAGTACTCTATAGCCTTTATCCCAAGCTTTAACGCTTTGGCCGGCT
>WRKD01000006.1 GCA_009778255.1 Bacillota bacterium | reverse complement strand
AACCCCTGTAGATAATTTGATGATTTTCTTCCATGTCGTTACATCGGTTTTTTCATATGTTGTAATTACCTCGCCCTCCCAAATAATCGATCGAAATTTTGATGCACCAAAAAAAGTTACGTCTTCTGGAGCGTTCCTGCAAAAAACTTCTTCTACCTCCTCAATTTTCATTCCATATTCTATGCCATCAAGTGATTCCGGCATAAATTTTTCAAGAAGTAATTGTCTATCCAAATCATAATCCAACCATTGCCCAAAAAATAGATCATCATTACTCAGAATGCTTACTCTCCAAAGTATTTTATTTTCAACAGAGAGTACACCATGAAAAAGAAAGAGAACATCATTTCCATCAGGAAATTTCTTATGATAAATGAAGAATAGAGAACCACTATTCATTCCTAAATCGCCGGTTATTTGGGTTACTTCTTCAAATGACATACCGTAACTAAGTTGACTCAATATTGATTCAACATGTGGATATGCTTTATGCATCATTGTGAATATTACGGCCACAACTATAATAGCTATAATGGCGGCAAAAACACATATCTTTTTTATTGTCAAATTTCGCAAAACATCTCTAAAGTTTTTCATCTCGGTATACCTGTAATATAGTATTCATCGAATTTAGTATATTTCCCACCCGGTCTGGCAATGACATATGCTTTTTCAGGATCAATAATCAGTTGCCCATTTGAATCAGTATTGCTAACATTATATATGTTCTCCAGTCCTGTACCTGGCTTATGTGACCATGTTCCATCTGGGTTTTGTCTGTACCAATGGTAATCATTCATAGATTCAGTTAAAGCCAGGGCTACTTTATACATACCTGCCGGAGCTTTTTCCCATTTATCTGATTTAGCAAAGTCCGCCCCTGATCCATATTTTCCATATCCATATTCCCAAGCATCCAGTCTTGCTGCTTGATAAAGGGCATCTATTGATTTCTGTTCGCTATAGTCGCTTATGTGTCTTAAGAGGTTATAACTATCAGATAATTCCCCTGGTTGAACTGGTATTTTAAAAGAATTATTTATTGGGTGTTTTTGCCAATCCATAGCATATGCGTAACAATTTGTTATGTTCTTTAGAAGATACATCGTTTTGTTACGATAATCTTGAATCCAATACTCATTCCATTCATAGGCGTCATAGGCAGGTTCATACCCGGAAACAGGCAATTCTCCTTCGCCTCTAACATAAAACCTTAGCCCGATTCCAAAGCCTGCTGCTTTTGCAAAACTTTTGAGTTTTACATATAATGAATACTCGCAAGAAAGTACATGGAAATACCCCATACCACCTTTTGCTTCACAATAAGCGCCAGGAAGATTCATGTTTGTATCCGGTTTATTTGTAAATTCTGTAGAAAAGGAGAATGTAACTTGTCCTGTTAGAGACGTTATTCTTCCCTCAATCATTTTGGTTACTTTATTTTTTTCAATTTTTGCAGGATACTCATAGGGATTTAGTACATCGGATATCAGCTCACTTAAGTTTACATAACCCAAATAGGCGAAGGTGAGGTCTTTTAATGTCTCTTTTTTCCCATTTGGCAATATTGTCGTATTCGAATACTCCTTATTAGCGCCCTTTAATAGCACCGGTCTATCGCCAATATATAAGCCTAGTAAATCAACAAAAATAGTTGGATTATCAAGGCAGTAAATATATTGTGATAAGGATAAAGGATTTCTTATATCGCCTTTATATATATCCCTTGCCATAAACCTTCTATCCGCCGCATCATACATCCTAGCCTTGGCGTAGTACAGCCCCAATACTTGGTCATAGGAATGACCGGTGTATTCCTGCACCAAATCCAGCTCACGTACTCCCAGCTGCACAACAGCCTTGGCGGTCAGTTTGCCCCAATCATCATAGGTTACGTAGCTGGTCACTCTGCCGGTGATATTGTCTGTGAGATAATCTGTGCTACCCAAATGGTCGTGATGGTAATAGAGTTTTACGATGTTTTGCGGGCCGGTGGGGTAGTTAAAGGTCTGTACTACGCTGCCCACGCCGTTGAGGATGCCATAGAGTACTACGCTGTCTTTTTGCAAGCCATAGGTGTAGCGGTAGGTAAGGCCGCCATCGCCGCTTTCTGTTTCCATTAGCACATTCTGCAGCGGGCTGGTGTAATCCAACACATAGTCTTTGTGGACTATGGCGAATTTCATGTTATCTATTTGGGGCATGGTGGCTCCTAATGTACCTCCTGTGGTGTGGCCTTTGCCGATGGGGTTGATGTGCCCATTGCCGCTTACATGGCTGTGGCGGTCGCATACTACTACGCCATTTAATTGCTCGGAGGGGTTGAGGGGTTGGCCCAGGTATGTGCCGATGCCGTGATAGCCGTAGGCGTTTTTGGCGATGATCCATTCATTGGCTATCAGATAGCCTAAGCCGTTATAGATGTAATGGGATTGTTCGCCTTCTTCGTTTATGCCTTTAACCAGGCGGTTCGTTGCGTCATACTCGTATTGCTCAACTACATGTAAGTGGAAAGCCTTAGGGTGTTCAAAGAGTACAGCGATCCGATAACAGGTTATTACTGAAATAGACGCAACTGCCCCTTTAAATC
>WRKD01000005.1 GCA_009778255.1 Bacillota bacterium | reverse complement strand
AGCCAGTTTTTCCACTACCAGTGTAGAGAGGTTGGCGCGCGCGCAGTAAAGGGCAGCCGTATAACCGGCTGGTCCGCCGCCAATGATTATCGTATCAAATATTTTAGTATTCATGTTCAATTTATCCCCTGCTGCTTCAGCCAGTTTTCTAATATATGCCGGGGTAGCGCGCCAATTATAGTATCCAGTGTTTTCCCTTTATCGATGAGTGCCAAGGTGGGTATGGTCATTACTTCGAATTGCTCGGAAAGCTCCGGCTCTTCATCAACATTTATTCGTACCACCTTTAGTTTGTCTTGGTAAGCTTCGGAAATAGCTTCCACTACCGGGGTGAACATTTTGCAGGGACCGCACCAGTCGGCCCAAAAATCTATCAATACCGGCAGAGAAGATTCTAATACCTGACTTTGAAAATTATTTTTTCCAATAGAGTTAATATCTGACATAAGTTTTCTTCCTTTCTAAAATGGAATAACTATGTTCTCTTACAACACATTATAACATAAAGCGGGCTTTGCCCGCAACCAAATAATTCACAAAGTCTGAAGGCCAGGAGATCAGGGGGAGGAGTCAAAAGGGGTTTGAACACGTAGAAATTCAGTTAAAGAGGAATTAGAATACTTTCGCCGAATTCCCTTTAACAACTTAATAGCGAGTGGGAGTGTTTATGGCGCAAAAATTTAAATTAACCAATGGCATGGATGTGGTGGTGGAGCAAATGGCGGGTTGCCGCTCTGTAGCTTGCGGGCTGTGGGCAAGAGCCGGCTCGGCTTGGGAAAGTGATAATATAGCCGGCATCTCTCATTTTTTGGAACATATGCTTTTTAAAGGTACCGAAAAGCGAAATGCGCAACAAATAGCCGCAGCCATGGATGATGTGGGCGGCATGCTCAACGCGTTTACCGGCAAGGAATGCACCTGTTATTATACGAGGGCTTTAGATGAGCATTTCTCGCTTTCGCTAGATCTGCTTTCCGATATTTATGTGCATTCTCAACTTAGGGAGCAGGAATGTAAACTTGAAAAGGATGTTATTATAGAAGAAATAAACATGTATGAGGATACCCCAGACGATGTGGCAGGCGATTTATTTGCCGCCACCTTATGGCCAAGGCACAGTTATGGCCGTTCGGTAATAGGCGGCAAAGAAAGTGTGCAGGCTATTACGCAAACAGATCTACATGATTATTATCGCCGTAATTATGCTCCCTGTAATACTGTGCTGGCTATTGCCGGTAATGTTACCCCAAAGGCGGCAGTGTATGAAGCGGAACATTATTTAGGCGATTTTGCCGGCATTGCCAAAGCGCCTAAATCTAAAATACCGCAAACGAAAAGCGGCAGCTCTGCTATTTACAAAGATATTGAACAGATGCATGTTTGTTTAGGGTTTCCGGCAGTGTCGGAAGAAGATGACGATTTTTACGCCGCCCATTTGCTCACCAATATTTTGGGCGGCGGTATGAGCTCCCGCCTTTTTCAAGAGGTGCGCGAAAAACGTGGCTTAAGCTATAGCGCCTATGCCTATTTGATAAGCTATGCCCGGGATGGCTATCTTTGCGCTTACGCTTCTACACGCCCGCAAAAACTGCATGAATTGGTAAAAGTGATTGCAGGAGAATTGCAAAAAATAGTAAGCGGCGGCATTACAGACGCAGAGCTTATCGCCGCTAAACAACAGATTAAGGGAAGCTTGCTTTTAGGTTGGGAAAACAGTGGCAATGTGATGAACGCTATAGGCAAACGTTTGTTGACCTTGGGTAAGCTTTATTCCGTACAGGAAACCTTGGAGCATGTGATGGCTGTAAGTATAGAAGACATGGAAAACTTGGCCAAGCGATTGCTGGATCCGCAAAAAGCGGTGTTATCGGTGGTGGGAGCGCTAGATAAGCCATTGGAGCTAAGCGAGATTTGGTAAAGGAGAAGAAAAAATGACAAAAATAAAAGTGCTGATAAACGGGGCTAATGGTAAGATGGGGCGAGCTATAAGTAGTGGCATTATGGATGAGCAGGATTTGCAGATTGTAGCTGCGGTAGATATTATGGGGATAGGGCAAGACTTAGGTTTATTGGCAGGCAAAAAGCCCAGCGGTTTATTGCTTAGCGCAGATTTATCTACTGCTATTTCCTTAAGCCAACCGGATGTTTTAGTAGATTTTACCAGCCCGCCATCTATAATAGGAGTTCTACGTACTGCCTTGCCTTTTTCTCTGCCCTGCGTGGTTGGTACCACAGGGTTAAGCGGGCAAGATTTAATAGAGGCGGATGATTTGGCCCGCCGTTATGGTACGGCTGTTTTTATTAGCCCAAATTTTGCTTTAGGCGCAGTGCTGATGATGCATTTTGCAAAAGAAGCGGCTCGTTATTTTCCCCATGTTGAAGTAATTGAACGGCATCATGATCAAAAACTAGATGCGCCTTCCGGTACGGCTATTGCTACGCTGGAACAAATAGCCAAGGAGCGGCAGGAGTTTTCTCAGGGCGCGGCTCGTGAATATGAGAGCATTACCGGGGCGCGCGGCGGCGATTATTTGGGCATGCGCGTACATAGTGTGCGTTTGCCTGGTTATATGGC
>WRKD01000004.1 GCA_009778255.1 Bacillota bacterium | reverse complement strand
CATCTAAATGGCAACCTTTTAGATATTTCGATCAATTTTACCTCCATAGACTCATATGCTTCAGTATATGCAGCTATTCTATATAAAGCATACACTAAAAAAAATGCTGACAAAAATACCGCAAAAAGAGAATATTTTAATGGTATCGTAAAACAAGCCGCTATATAAAAAAGGCTTGCTGAAACGAATGTGCATACTACTACACTTTCAGAATGCCACCTTTTTTTAATTACAATAGAAAAAAGCAAGAACGCAGGTGCCAAAACTAAAGAAACAACAAACTTATTTCCAATTGCGCATATCCCTAATATCACAAACAATTGTAGTATTTGAATCGCAAATAATAAAATAATCGTTCTTGCTTTTTTCCATGATGGATAATACTTATACTCAGTCATTAAACCGTCAAATTCTTTTTGCTCTTCAGCATTGAGATGTTCAGAAGTGTCAAAGGCTTCACTGCCCAAAGAAAGCTTGCTGGCCAACGCATTGTCATCACCACCTTTATACAAATATACTAATAAATATACGATGAATAAATCAATGGAGTACAGAATATGCCCAAGGGAAGATAATGAGTTAACATCTCCTAAATTAAAAACGCCACATTTTATATATAATGATAACGGCTGATAGATAGCCATAATAGAGCATATTATTAACGTTCTTTTTATTTTATATTTTCTGTTTTCTGAGTTAATGCTAAATAACATAACATAAATTATGGGAATCGCAGATGAAGCAAATAACAAATTCCAATCTAACAAATCACACACGAAAACTGCAATGCAATACATTATCATGACAATAAAAAGATGTAAAAAAATCTTTTTAGAATAGATATCCATACATATGCTTAAAACAAAAAACATATTAATAGAAAATAGTATAATTTGTATAGCGTCATTAAAGAAGGGAATGTTAAAATTATAATCAGGTAGTAGAAAAAATCTATTGCCAAGTAAAAACATTATATATGCAGATATTAAACTAGTGAAAATCAGAAAAGAGAAGCAAAGTACTATTTTTTTTGTTCCATTATTTACTATTTCCATCCTAAAGTTCACCACACAATCTTTTTTAACAAAAACTGTTAGTAAAATCAGATATTATCAAAATCATAAAACAGACGACAAAAACTTTGCTATTAGAGATGGTTGATATAAATCGCTGAAATTCTTGGTTGGAGTGCGAAGAAAACCCCCTTGCTAGTCAAGGAAATTTTCTTCGCCATATCGCCAAAACTCCCGGCCATCGTAGCTTTGCTTGTCTTATTGCATCATCATCTATCCTACGCCCAAGACTCAAGCGATGCAATACCCCATCCGTAGTCGCCAACCAAGATAATTTATTAAACGGCCATCTTCACCCGTTTCGTGGTACACCGCACGACAAGTAGCTAAGTGTACCAAAGGCGATTTTCTGCATCGGCTGCCAATACCAGCTGTTTTTAAAGAGGAACAGTTTGCAAAAACCTCTATTTCTGTATTTAACTTTAAAAGAATCAACCTACCTTGGGTGGAGTGATCACCCTTGGTAGGTTGTTACTTGACAATATATGGCGACAATACATCACCCGTATCGTCAAGAATTGATTACATTATATCATGTGTTTTACGTAAAGTCAATAGTATTTAAAATATTTTTCTAAAATAAAAAGTGTCCGCTCCCTTGGGGAGAAACAAGGGAGCGGAAGAGAGAGGAGAATGGCCACACTTAAGCGGCCAAACTTTATGTCATTGCTTTGGCAAGTTTATCAATAAGCTCCCTGCCGTATTTATATGCCCTCAGGAAGGACATTGTTGCTTCTTCGAGCTTTGCGCCGTCTTTAACAATATCGTCGCTTGTAGCCCCTTTTCTGCCTTTCTGGGATATGCTTACGGCAAGCTTCTCCCATAATGCTGTTGCCCACTGATATGTATTTAAATATGCTACGGTATTATTATCTATTCCTGTAGCAATTTGCACCTGGTCCTTAAAAGTCTTTCCACCAAAAGTTTGCAAAACACGTTGGCTTTTCCCCCCATTATAATATTCCCATCTGCTTTTGTTCGGGCGAGTGTCAATGTGGCAGAAGTTGCCTTGGCCGGACGGAGCGTGACCGATTCCTCCAATGTTCAAAGCTTCGGCAAACTGTGCTACTTGCAATGGTGTCTTCCCGGAAACAACAATATCTGCCGCCTTGCCTTCGATGTGCTTGCTGGTTGGACTGCCGCCTACTTTTGCGTTATGTGTTACTGTTCTATATCCACTATTAATAGATACGGATAATTGCGCCCAGTCACGTATTTTTTGTAATACGGAAACTAGTTCTTCATCAACTAAAATAATATCACTTCCGTCTTTTGACGCCATTTCCTTTACCTTAAAGTTTTTTGATAGCTGACTTTCGCCATCTATACGTTTAGAGTATGTTTTTACGGACATGTTTTACCTCCATACTTGATAATTAGTCGCATTTTACGCGAATTAAGCCAAGAACACCGAACTCACCTGTAATGACGCCAAAAATACTATATATGAGTGAATCAGGGACAGTTTTGTTGTTCCATGAAAGCCATAATAC
>WRKD01000003.1 GCA_009778255.1 Bacillota bacterium | reverse complement strand
CAGCAAAAAAAGATACGATAGCTAAGCCAGCCGTAACGGAAAGTGAAGAGGTAGGCGGCGAAAGCCCCGGCAAATGCCCTGCCATTGGTAATAAGCCGCTATAATTGCTAAAAAGAATAAAAAAGAAAAAGGTAGCCAGAATGGGCAAAAAACGGCGCGCAATAGAATCAGAACCAAGCACTCCGGCAAGGAAGTTTCTTAATGCGTCTAGCCCGGCTTCCATAAGATTTTGCAAACCGCTTGGTCTTTCTTGCAGTTTGCGGGTGGCAAAATAACTAAGCAGTGTTAATAGTACAGTAACACCCATCATGGTTGTCATGATGCTGGTAACGCCGAAACCGGCAATATGAAAAAGGGCTTCTCCGTGTTCCAAAAGTGTTTCCTCCGGCAATAATTATTGTTTACTGAACATATTCTGCAAAGGATATAATAAACTGCATATAATCAAACCAGACGCGGTAGCTATCAGTAAAGGCGTTAAAGGCAGATTAATAAAAGAGCGCGCTATAAAAACTACTCCCAATACTATAACATCTAGTAAATAACTAAACAGGAAACGCAAAACGATACCCTGGGTGCTGGGCATTTTACGGGCATCCTTGTTAAACGGGTTATTGCGGCGCCACAAAAGCCAAGATTTTAATAAACCCGTAACTAAACCAATAATCAAACCAACTATTATGGCATATAAAAATTCACTACTCAAAGTATAATAACCCCTTTGATTTCAAATTTCTCTATAAGATAATTTTTTCCTGCTTCACATTAAAATTAAATTTCATACTTTCAAATCGAATCTTGATGTTTATCCATATTTGTGGCATAATAATGCTATAAATAGATTATAAAGGAGCTGATAAAATGGGAATTTGGATAGTTTTGGCAATAGTTGTATTGATTGTGTTGTGGATCATTGGCGTATATAATGGTCTAATAAGAAAACGTACATATGTTAATGAAACAGAATCAAGAATCGATGTGAATTTAAAACAAAAGGTAAATGTACTCAATAATTTAGTGGATACGGTAAAAATGCAAACATCTTATGAAGGTGATACGCTGGTGAGAATTATAGACGCGCGTAATCAAATGAAATCTGCCGATATATCTTCGGCCCTTAAAGCAAATGATAATATCACCAATAATTTAATGCCCGGTATTTTTGCTCTAAGTGAGAGTTATCCGCAGCTTAAGGCAAATGACGGTTTTATTAAAATCATGGCTGAAGTTAAGGATGTTGAACAAAAGATCGCTTTTTCACGCACCGCTTATAATACGGCTGTATTCAATTTAAACACCGCTATCAAAGTATTTCCCGCCAATATTGTAGCAAATATGTTTGGGTTTAAAGAAAAAGAAATGTATGAACTAGAGGAAACAAAACGAAAAGAAGCCGATGATTATAGAATAAGCGAACATAAATAACAGGTTTTTATGATGTTTTAAGCTTTTAATACAGCGGGGTGATTGCTTGATGAAAACTACATACCTAACTTTTGAGCAAATAAATGAAAATAAACGTAAAACTATTATATTAATTTTAGCCTTGGCGTTGATACTGATTGGTTTTTGTTGGCTTATTGGCTATCTTATCGAAGATGTGTTGCTTGGGCTTACGGTCGGCCTTTTAATATCGTCTGTTTTTTTCCTCATAAGCTTTGCAACTTCCCGTGCTTCAATGCTTGCTGGTACCAAAGGAAAAGAAGCAGACGCCCATATCCTGCGCGAGCTAAAAATTTTGCGTATGGTAGAAAACCTGGCCGTGTCGGCCAATATTCCAACCCCCAAAGTATATATTATTCCTACTAAAGTGCCCAATGCTTTTGCCTCGGGGTTTTCGCCCAAATCGGCTTTTATCGGCGTAACAGAGGGGCTAATAAATACTATGGAAGATGAAGAAATTTTAGGCGTTTTAGCGCATGAAATTTCGCATATTGCCAATTATGATGTGCGTATTTGCATGGTGGGTTATGCCATAGTCGCGATTTTCGCAGTATTCTCCACCATGGGGCTGCGTTTGCGTTTTCAGAGGGTTAAAGGTAAAACAGCAATAATATTTTTTATTATTGTTCTTTGTGCTTTTTTAGCCCGCTTCATTGCAAATCTATTAAATTTAGCCATATCCCGCAAAAGGGAATTTATAGCAGACGCTTATGCGGTAAGGCTTTGCTCAAATAATATGGGCCTTGTAGGCGCCCTGCGCAAATTGGCTAAAGGAGAGAATTATAGCAAACAAGATGTTGCCGAGCTGGGAGGTTCGCATATGTTGGGGATGTATATAAATCAAAAGAAAGCGGGTTTTTCTGCTTTGTTTTCTACGCACCCGCCTATTGAAGAAAGAATTAGGATTTTAGAAAATATGGGCTAAAGCATTACCATAATTCATTGCCTTGTATATTTAGCATACAGGACATTCAGCCCACTCAACTATCCTCTCCCAACTCCCAACTCTCCCCTCTATATTAGGATATAATCTTCTGTAAACATAAAACAATTCGGATAATCCGGATGCTGGGTAAGCTCTAAGCCGATCT
>WRKD01000002.1 GCA_009778255.1 Bacillota bacterium | reverse complement strand
CAAGTCCGCAATGACGGGGATATTTAGGTAATTAGTCTCATTTTGATCATTTTGTTAGTGTTTATTCTGGTTTCTAGAGGTGCCCTAAAAATAGTATTTAAAATAAAGAATAATTGTTACTTATGCTTCAATACTTTTAGATTTGCCCAAGACTTTTGATGTTACATTTTTCGCGGATGGATAAGTATATGATGAGCAAGAAGTGATAATTATGCGGGAGGGTTCTTTGAAATATACGCTTGTTAACTGATTTGGGTTTTTCTTCGGTTATGGTAAAGCCGCCGGGCGGTTATTTGGGCGCGATAATCGACCCCGGTAATGCCGTAACACTGACTTTGAATAAATAAAGCATAGCTAGGTTAAGAATAACAGTAAAGGGGTTACCGAATTATTAATACTTCGGCAACCCCTTTACTGTTTCAGCAGGATTTATTGTCGTTTCGCCGAATTTTTAAGATAAGCGGGAAAGAGGGTAATCTATGAGTAATGGGGATTTATTAAAGCCGCAGCGTCCCGATTTAGGCGGCAATGTGAGGGCTTTAGCGGAAGGCGCCATGTTAACGGCGTTGACTTTAATATTGGCTATTATCAGCTTATATGTGCCGGTATTAAATATTATTGCGCAGTTTCTTTTTCCGGCGCCTTTGGCATTGCTGGTATTACGGCATGGGTTTAAATTCGGTTTACTAAGCTCTATTTGCATTTTTCTGCTCAGCGCCATATTATTGGGTTTGCCCCATGCGGTTTATCTCTTTATTCTTTACGGTTTTTTGGGGCTTTTTTTTGGCTGGTGTTTTCGCTCCGGTAAAAAAGCTGTCTTTGCCCTCTTAGGCGGGGTGCTGATTTCCTGCGCTTCTATAATATTATTATTGCTTTTTCCTAAATATGTTTTGGGTTTAAGCGCAGATAGCATGCAAGAGACGCTGACTACCATGTTTCGGAGTTTTGCGCTAATGGCCGAACAGCAGGGCTCGTCTACCATGTTAGGC
The DNA here is from genome assembly GCA_009778255.1 of Bacillota bacterium. Lineage (GTDB taxonomy): Bacteria > Bacillota > Dehalobacteriia > UBA4068 > UBA4068 > WRKD01. Next base: position 1,542 of record WRKD01000002.1, on the reverse strand, counting down.
GGTATGACGGTAGATGAATATGTGGAATACGCCTTCAAGTTTTTGCCTTCTGTGCTATTATTAGTGGCTATGTTGCTTAGTTTTGCTTGCTATACCCTGATGGGACGTTTACTGCGACGCTTGGGTCATGATATACCTAAGTTGCCGCCTTTTCGTGAATGGCGTATAGATTGGCGCTTATTATGGCTTTTAATAGCCGCCTTGATGCTTACCAGCCTGGGGCAGCGTTTACAATACGATTTACTGGAGCAAATTGCCAGTAATCTGCTTTCAGCCTTGTCAATTATTTTTTTGGTATATGGGCTTAGCATATTGATATGGGTCTTTTGGTGCTTTAAGGCAGCGATTTATATTCGAGTAGTTGTAATACTTTTTGCTTTACTAATTTTTTCTGGGATAATTGTGATAATAGTAGGAGTATTGGATCCACTATTCGATTTTAGAAGACGATTGGAGAAATATGTGAAAAAATAAGGAGGCGGCAATATGAAAGTTATTCTTATGCAGGATGTAAAGAGCTTAGGTAAAAAAGGCGATGTAAAAGAGGTGGCAGACGGCTATGCGCGTAATTTTCTCATTCCCCAAAAACTGGCACAAAAAGCCAGTTCCGGAAACTTAAACAGTATAGCCCATGAACATAATTTACAGGCAGAGCGCGACAACCGCGCTTTAATCAAAGCACAGCAATTTGCGGCCGAGCTTGCAGAAAAACAACTTATCATAACGGCTAAATGCGGTGAAAGCGGCCGTTTGTTCGGCTCCGTTACCAGTGCAAATATAGCGGAAGCCTTAGCTAAGCAGGGAGTATCTGTTGATAAACGTAAAATAGAGATATCCGAACCTGTAAAATCTTTGGGTAATTATGATGCTATAGTTAAGCTTCATGCCGAGGTACATTGTAAAATAGCTTTTGCAGTGGTAAAGGCGGAATAATCATGGCCGAGCAATTAAGATTGCCGCCCTATAATTTAGAAGCGGAACAAGCTTTATTAGGCGCCTGTTTACTCAATAAGGAAGCGCTTAACGAGGTTATAGGATTTGTGCGGGCGGAAGATTTTTATGGAGATAATCATCGGCTTATTTTTTCCTGCATGCATAACCTGGTTATGGCGGGCAGTCCTTGCGACTTGGTTACTTTAACCGATTCCTTAGCTGTTGCCGGGCATATAGAGCGCGCCGGAGGGCTTACATATATTGCTTCTCTTATAGATACGGTACCGGCAGCCAGCGCGGCGGTGCATTATGCGAAAATAGTAGCGGAAAAAGCGCTTTCACGTACATTAATAGCCGCAGCTGCTCATATAGAAAGCGAAGGCTATGGCGGAACCCATACAGCCCAAGAATTACTTGAGCTGGCGGAAAAAGCCGTTTTTGAAGTAGCCGAGCGGCGTATACATGAAGGCTTTCATGCTTTAGGCGAGCTGCTGCCGGAAGTATTCGATATGATGGGACGCATAAAAGCACGAGATGGCGTTACCGGCTTGCCCACTTTTCGTGATTTAGATAAACTACTTTCCGGTCTGCAAAAAAGCGATCTTATTA
>WRKD01000001.1 GCA_009778255.1 Bacillota bacterium | reverse complement strand
ACTTGATAGAGAAGCGGCTATATGTTCTGTAGCCAGCATTGCCCCGATATTAGGGATGACGGTTACGGAGACTGCAGAGGGTATTTGTGCCATCGCAGATGCAAAAATGGCCGATGCAATCCGCCAGCTTACAGTACGGAAAGGTATAGATCCACGTGAATTCGTGCTGGTAGCCTTCGGTGGCGCGGGACCAATGCAAGCATGTAGCACAGCAGAAGAATTGGAAATAGAAAATGTATTAGTGCCAGATATGCCGGGTATATTCTCTGCCTGGGGCATGCTGCAATCCGATATACGCCAAGATTTGGCCCGAACAATGCAGTGTAACCTCGATAAAGCAGATTTGACTCAAATTAGTGATAGATTTATAGAAATGACAGCAGAAGCTATGTCATTATTAGAAAAACAACATATAACTCAAGATAAAGCAGAATTCATACGTAGTGTTGATATGCGCTATTTGGGTCAGGAATATACAGTGCGGGTCAATTTTATGAGTAATGAGATAACAAAAGACAGCATTTTAACCATCAAAAAGGCTTTTCACGACCAGCATTACCAAATTTATGGGCATTGTAACCCTGAAGGTGAAGTAGAGATAGTTAATTTAAGATTGGTTGGTTTAGGCCGAATAGATAAGATACCAAAACAAGAATCTATAGAACGCAGCACGGATACACCTAGGCCACTCAAAAGCCAAACTGCGGTGTTTAATGGTAAAGAATATGAAGCAAAAGTATATGAACGTAAGAATTTAATTTTCGGGCAATGTTTAGATGGGCCAGCCATTATCTTGGAGCTGACAGCAACAACTGTAACGCCGCCAGGTTGGCGTCTTACGGTGGATGGTTACCGTAATTTGCTGATCTCAAAAAAGCCGGGAGGTAATAAAAAATGCTAAATCAAGAGTATGTTAATAACCCCATAACAACAGAAATTATTCGTAATGCTTTTTTATCTGCGGCGGAGGAAATGTGTGAAAGTCTGTTTCGTAGTGCATATACTCCTATAATATATGAAATGAAGGACTGCGCCGTAGGCTTATTTAATGAAAACCTGGAAGTTTTAGGACAAAGCACAGGGGTGCCCTTGTTTTTGGGTAACCTTGAAGAAACGGTACGCTATGCAATTGATTATTACGGCGGTAAAGAGTTTTTTGCTGACGGCGATGTCTTTATATTAAATGATTGCTATATATCCGGAACACATTTGAATGACATGACAGTTTTCGCCCCTATTTTTTATCACGGTGAATTAGTCGGCTTTTCGGCAAACCGTGCTCATTGGCTTGATGTTGGTTCTAAAGATCCACTGGCTCCTATGGACGCCATAAATATCTTTCAGGAAGGGATACGCTTGGGACCACTAAAAATAATTGAGCAAGGACAAGAGCGTAAGGATATTATTGATACCATATGTATGAATAGCAGATTTTCAAGAAATGCCCGCGGTGATTTGAATGGGCAAATTGCAGCTTGCCGTACAGGTGAAAAACGTCTGCGCACGCTTATAGAGCGTTTCGGTACAGAAGCCATTCGCTGCGCCACCCGCGCTATTTTTGAGCAGACTGCTCAATTGGAAAGGGAGGTATTGCTGAATATACCGCCGGGTGTATATCATGCAGAAGGTTATCTTGATAACGATGGATTTACTGATGATCCTGTTCATGTTAAGGTTAAAATGACTATAAGCAATGATGCTAAAATGGAGATAGACCTAACCGGTTCCAGCCCTATGTGTCAAGGCAGTACTAATTGTGGTTTTGCGCAAGCCATTTCTGCATGCCGTGTAGCGTATAAAATGCTTGTATTGCCATTAGCGCCAGTAACCGGTGGTTCTTTCCAGGGACTTAGTATTATTGTACCAAAGGCCAGTATATTTTTTGCACAAGAACCTGCGGCTTGTTCATGGTATTTCTCTCATTTGGGGTTGATGATAGATTTGATAATAGAGTGTTTAGCAGATGTTATGCCTGATTTGGTAGCGGGTGCTCATTATGGCGATTCCATGGTGTGCTATTTGGCGGGAGTTGATCCTAAAACAGGCGAATTATATGCACATGACGAACCAACTGTAGGAGGGTGGGGAGGGCATGCGGGAGGAGACGGCCAAGATTGTTTAGTGAATGTTTCAAATGGCGATTTCAAAAATTTCCCCGTTGAGATATTAGAGCGTCAGTTTCCAATATTGGTTGAACGCTATGCTATTCGTGTAGACAGCGAAGGGCCGGGTAAAAACCGCGGTGGAATGGGTGTTATACGCTCTTACCGCACATTGACAGAAAAAACAAATATATATCTATGGTTTGAACGTACCAAAATGCCCGCCTGGGGAGTACGAGGCGGTAAGTCGGCGTTAGGGCCGTCTACTATCATATATGATGATAAAGGTCATATTCGCAGCACAAAAACAAAATTAAATAATTATCCTATTAGTAAAAACTGGCTAGTGGATATTATGACAGGCGGCGGCGGCGGTTATGGAGATCCTTTCGAGAGAGAAACATTCCGAGTGCTTGAGGATTA